>SLDV01000159.1 GCA_007125165.1 Geobacteraceae bacterium
AATGTCTTTTTCCGAAATCGAACTGAAACGTATCGACAAGATTGTCGGCGGGTTGTGCCGGCAGAAAACCCCGCAGGGGCAAGAGCATCTACTGAAGTTTGAATACCGGATCAAGGGGCATGAGGTGTTGATCCTTGAAATTCGACCCCGCTGGAATGATCCGCAGGAGCAAACCGAAATGTCTGTGGCCAAGCTCCGTCTCAACCGCACAAAAAACATCTGGCAACTCTACTGGCAACGGGCCAGCGGAAAGTGGCTTGCCTACGACGAAAGCACCAATAGCACCAACCTTGATGAGCTAGTTAATGCTGTGAGAGAAGATTCCTGCGGCTGCTTTTTCGGCTGACAATTTATTTATCGGGGGGACGCAGTGCCATCAACAACAAGGGGCGCGATTCATCGCGCCCGATTGTCCCGCAACGGTTGGTTACATTGGGGTAGATCGTGGTTTTTTTCAAACGTCAATCAGCCAAACGCATCAACCAATCACGCAACACCCCCGGCATCCCGGTGTGGCAACGAAATTATTACGAACGCATCATCCGCGATGAATCGGAATCGCACGCGATTCAACAATATCTGATCGATTATCCGGTAAAATGAGCTGAAGGTGAGAAAATGCAGGTTTGCACCGCGGGCCTTGTGGCGAAAAGGAGTGGCTTGTTGCTGCGTTGCAGCCTCTGTATGGAAGTCTGCCTTCTCCAGCCCTCTATTTTCCAGCTTTGAAAATGCACATCGGCGGAATGTTCAGGTATTCTATCTCTGTCTGTACGTTCGGGAAATAGGCATTTAAATGCGGTTTTAGATGCAATGAGTTCTGATAGGCGAGAAAAAACCCCTTGTCTCCCAGCAATTGTGCCGAATCTTGAAGGATTTTATGCTTCAGCTCTTTTTTCAGGAAGGAAAAGGGGATACCCGACAAGATATAGTCAGCACGATGCCAGTTTCTGCTGGATGCGATCTCCATGACATCCTCGGCACTTCGGTTGACCACTGTCAGCCGCTTGTCATGATGCTGGCTGAGGGACGCTGCAAAGTCCGTATTGGTTTCTAAGGCAATGATTTCGGATGTTGGCGTCAGCCTTTCAAGGATGATTTTTGTGAAAACGCCATCGGCCGGACCAAATTCGATGATGCGCACATCCTTTTCGAAGTTGATATGTCGGCAGATCCGTTCAATCGTGTGCCGCGATGTCGGGGTAATGGATGCGACCTGCCTGTCTTTGATAAAATTCTTTATGTAGGCGATTGTTCCCATTTTGTTCTTCCAGGAATATTCAGCTGCGCATTAAATCGGCTTTTTACAGGCCAAACTGAATGATAAGGAACCTTTCTCTCACATGTATGACCACTGCTTGATGGAGTCATTTCACTGTTGATGGGACGTTTTTTTTAGGTGGACCGCGCCTGCGGCGCTGTGAATCGGTTTTCCTGGCCGATTATCGTTCGAAAACCGACACCTCTTCCCTTGTAAGGGACGCGGCCACTGCTGTCAACCAAAAAAAATCGATTAACTGGTCAAAAAGTGCATAAATTCAAATCGTCTTGCTATTGTAATTCACCCCGACCTTAAGACCGGAAGGGTAGATAGGGTGGCATTCTGCCGGATTCACAATAGCGTAGCATTCGCCGATAAAAATCGTCGACCTGTTGTCAGCAAAACCGATTGAGAAAGCTACGATTTACAACAACATCAACCAAATCAGGAGGGTCCAATGACGGAAACGTACGATCTCGCTGGCAAAAGCTGCGTACCTTGCAGAGGCGGCGTGCCGCCCTTAGGCGGAAGCGCATTGGCGGCTTTGGCAGCGCAACTACCGCCAGAATGGACGGTTGAAAGCGGGCATCACTTGTTTTGCACCTATGCCTTCAAAAACTTCAAACAGGCGTTGGCATTTACCAATACTATTGGAGAAATTGCCGAACATGAGAATCACCACCCGGAAATCACCTTGACATGGGGTCTTGTAACCGTCCGGATCTGGACACACAAGATTGACGGTCTGACAGAAAATGACTTTATTCTCGCGGCAAAAATCAGCGCACAGGAAAAGCCGGTGTCGTAATATGGGCAGCAACGGTAGTGTTTAATCGGGGGATTTGTTCGTAGAGTGAGTATGTTAAGGCCTGCTGTTTACAAAGATGGCGCAGGTAAGATGCTATCTACGGGTGGTTCACCCTGGGGGCACGGCGTGCTCTGCCCGGTTTACATGAGATCGAAAACGTAGGGTGAGTCGTGCCTCGCCCGATTTTCCGGTGTGGATGGTGGCCGATAAATGATGAACTCAAGCAACAACCAGCTATGCTCCTCATATGCGTCCCTTGATGATACGACATTTATTCCCATTTACCAGGCAGCGTGCTTTTGCGGCAGGGTTCGCTACGAAGTGAATGCTGAGCCCGTCGATGCTAAGCTCTGTCACTGTCGCGCCTGTCAAGCACTGCATGGTGCCCCAATGCAATGGGCTGCTATTTTTCATAAACATCAGGTAAGGTTCACGGCTGGAACAGAGCTGCTGCGTTTTTATCATAGTGATCGGGATATCAAGGAGCGCAGATTGCCGTGCAAGGTCAGTTGTGATCAGTGCGGAACTCCGATCGCTGATGAGGGGCGCCGGATGTGGCTTGCTTTTCCCTCGCTGTTCGATTTTGATCAACATGCCGGGATACCGGAGTCATTCAAGCCGACCTGCCATATTTTCTATGGCCAGCGGGTATTTGACAGCGCTGATGATCTACCTAAGTGGTTGGGACACAAAAATGGTTCTGCCCGGCTTTGATCAGACTTGTGGAGGCGTTTTTAAAAGTCTGCACGAAAAGATTCTGTCGTCAAATTTGACGACAAAAATTCAATAAGGCTTGTAACTCGTCACTATCGACGATATCGACGTCTTTTTATTATCTATTAACTCGTAAAACTTGGCGAGTATTGTTATGATTAAGAACATTATTCGCCAAAGGAGTCGAGATGAGTATTGAGTCCCATATGAGCGACAAAGCCATTTTGGTAGATATCGGTCAGCGTCTAAGCTGCCGCCGCGTGGAGCTGGAATTGACCCAGGCCGATCTGGCCGGGGAGGCCGGAATCTCCAAGCGTACCGTGGAGCGGGTGGAGGCCGGGGAATCGGTTCAGACGACCAACCTGATCCGCATCCTGCGGGTGATGAATCTGCTCGAAGCGCTCGATGCGGCGATTCCGGTGGTCGGGCCACGTCCCATGGATATGCTGAAGCTGCGGGGCAAAGAGCGCCAGCGCGCTTCGGCGAAAAAACGCAACACGCAGCCGGGGGACGATTGGTCCTGGGGGGATGAGTCATGAGTACGGTCGCCAGGGTTAAGCTCTGGGGTCGCACTATCGGCGCGGTCGCGATAACGGAGGGTGCCGATGTCGCCTCCTTCGAATACGATCCGGCATTTGTCCGCAGTGGTATTGAGATCGCACCTCTGACCATGCCGTTGGCGCGTCGCCTTTACTCCTTCCCGGCTCTGGGGCGGGAAACCTTTCACGGTCTGCCCGGCCTGCTCGCTGACTCACTACCCGACCGCTTCGGTAATGTGCTGATCGATGCCTGGCTGGCCACGCAGGGGAGAAGTCCTGAGTCCTTCAATGCCGTGGAGCGACTGTGCTACACCGGGATGCGTGGCATGGGGGCGCTGGAATATTCACCGGTGCTGGGACCTCACAAGTCACGTCAGTCCAGCCCTGTCGAGATCGATAAACTGGTTGATCTCGCGTCTGATATTCTTACCCATCGCAATAACCTGCAGGTCTCTTTCGGTGATGACGGCAGCCGGGAGGAAGCGCTACGCGACATCCTGCGGGTCGGCACTTCGGCCGGAGGCGCAAGGGCCAAGGCGGTCATCGCCTGGAACCCCGAGACCAACGAGGTTCGCTCGGGGCAGATCAAGGCCGATCCGGGTTTTGAGCACTGGTTGCTCAAGTTTGATGGCGTCTCCGGCAACAAAGATAAGGAAATGGAAGATCCCAGGGGCTACGGTGCCATCGAATATGCCTACTACCGGATGGCAACAACGGCCGGCATCAGCATGAGCCCATGCCGACTGCTGGCAGAAAATAGCCGGCGTCATTTCATGACAAAGCGCTTTGATCGCCAGGAAGATGGCGGGAAGCTGCACATGCAGTCCCTCGGCGCCCTGGCGCATTTTGATTATAATCTGGCCGGAGCCTATGCCTACGAACAGGCATTGCTCGTTATCCGCCAACTGGGATTATCGATGAGCACCATTGAGGAGCAGTTCCGGCGGATGGCTTTCAATATCGTTGCCCGCAACCAGGACGACCATGTCAAGAACATCGCTTTTTTGATGGACAAGACAGGGCGCTGGTCACTCGCTCCGGCATTTGATGTGACCTACAGTTTTCAGCCGCAGGGCCGGTGGACTTCGCAACACCAGATGACGCTGAACGGTAAGCGCGACAATTTCACCCTGGATGATTTCAGGGCCTGTGCCGAAGCGGTATCGATGAAACGCGGTCGTGCCGAGGCGATTCTTGAGGAGGTACGCAGGGTGGTTTCCCGGTGGCCGCAGTACGCCGAGGAGGCCGGGGTCGCGGCCGATTGGCGGGACAATATCGCCCGCACGCTGCGTTTGGAGAAGTTCTAGAAGCCTGTCGCGCTATTCATGAGCCGGTTGCTGGATAGTGATGCGATGAATCACGCCCCGACAAATGTTCTCCAGGCCAATGCAGCAAACAGGGGGACATGGCTTGCAATCCGGAGGTTCGGGGCGGTGGTCAGCCCGCCTCAGCGCAAAAAGTTTTTGAGTCCGGTAAAAAAAATCTGCGCCGCAATGGCGGAGACAAAGAGCCCCGTCAGTTTGGTCAGGATGATCAAGCCTTGCTGACCAAGAATTTTTTCCAGGCGACCGGCAATAAAGAGCAAGCTACCCAGAACCAGGACGGCACTCAATAAAGCCAGGCCGGCAACGAACTTTTCAGGGATGCTTTCAAGATCAGCGCCCAGGACCAGTAAGACCCCGATTGTTCCCGGCCCGACGGTAATCGGAATGGCCAGAGGGACAACGGCGACATCATCCTCCTTTGATGCTTGTGGTGATACTGTTGCCTTGCCCTGAATCATTGAAACGGCCGAGAGAAACAGCACCGCCCCGGCACCGATACGAAAAGCATCAAGGGTGATACCGAACAGGGCGAAAATGTACGTTCCGAAAAAGAACAACACCATGCAACTGATGGCAACCGCCAGGGCTATCTTGACGGCAATTCTGCGGCGTTCTGCCAGAGAGTCGTCCTTGGTCAGGGACAAGAAGGCCGAAATAACGAAGAATGGTGTAAAAATCAGAAAAAATTTCAAAAACAGATTGATAAACAAGGTTGCCATTAAATCACCCCGACTTACTATGTCCTGTTGGTGGTTTGCCAGTGAACCCTTTACTCTCGTTACCGGGCCCTTCTTTTCCGGTGTAGCGTGCAAAGGGAACCAGAGTAGCAATTCAGTTGCTATAAATCACGTAAATTCCCTTGCAGGGGTGTAGGGGGGGACCTTTGCCCCTACGCTAATGTCGATAATCTGATAGAATGAAACCTGGACGAAATTTACCCGACAGGGTTAACATCGTAAGGGCGAGGCATGTTTCGCCCTGGTTTTTTTTGCAGGAGATCTTGATATGACCAACGACAACAAATTCCCCCCGGAAAAGAATCAGCCCGCCGGTTATGTGCCTCCGAACGTCTGGACCTGGGAGCGTGAATCGGGAGGGGTATTCGCCGGCATCAATCGACCGACTGCAGGGGCGCGAAGTGACAGTGAACTGCCCGTCGGCAATCATCCCCATCAGCTTTATTCTTTGGGGACACCCAATGGCATGAAGGTCAGTATCCTTTTCGAAGAGCTGCTTGAGGCTGGATACGCCGAGGCTGAGTACGATGCCTGGTTCATCGATATCGGCCAGGGTGATCAATTCGGAAGTGGCTTTGTCGCGGTGAACCCCAACTCCAAGATTCCGGCTCTGGTTGATTGGCAACCCCGGCTTGATTCCGGCGCGCAGATTGAACCCGTGCGGGTTTTTGAAAGTGGTTCCATTCTTCTTTATCTGGCGGAAAAATTCGCTGCTTTTTTGCCTCAGGATGTGCCTGGCCGGAGTGAAACCATCAACTGGCTGATGTGGCAGATGGGTGCCGGGCCACTACTGGGTGGCGGCTTCGGCCATTTTTATGTTTACGCGCCGCTCAAGATTGAGTATGCCATCGACCGTTTTGCCATGGAGGCAAAACGTCAACTGGATGTGCTCGACCGGCATTTAGCGGCCAATCAATTCATGGCTGGTGATTTCTATACTATCGCCGATATGGCGATCTGGCCCTGGTATGGCCGCCTGGCTCTGCACCAGATTTATGATGATGCGGGAACCTTTCTGTCTGTGGATGACTACCAGCACCTGCAGGACTGGGCCAGGCTGATTGAAGCACGTCCGGCGGTCAAACGCGGGGTTCTGGTTAATCGCAAGGATGGTTTGAAGGAACGTCACGCAGCGGCCGACTTCGCGTAGTATGCCGGTGTTCAGAATCTGTTAACAGCTCAGTATGGAGTCTGTAAAACTATGCACAATATCGACCGTATCAATGTCATCACCGAAAACGATCAGGTTCTTGAAGTCGATGTCACCAGCTATAAGGCAGATGCTATCTGGATACTGGTAGGGACGGGTGAACACAGCGTCAAATGCAAGCTGATGCCGAGTCGCAACGAGTTGGCTTATGTCGGCTCCGTCATGGGGCGTGAGTTGATTTATAAACGTAGTGTCAAACAGGTTCGTGTCGATGTTCAGCAGGGGAGAAGATAGGTTGTTGCTGTTAACGGCGATAACCTTTTGCAGAAAAAGAGAGTATGTTCAGGCATCCTTGATAGTCAGGCTGCCGGCTGTTATCGACATAACAGCCGGCAGGTTTTTCATCTCCGTTTAACTCAGTTTGGTGACCTTGACGCTGACACCGTGTCGGGCGGTACAACCGGTCCAGTAATCCAGGAGCAGGCTTTCTCCTGAGCGGGTTGGATCGGTTGGCAGCATCGGGTTGACACTTGTTCCCGTTGCCCTTTCTTTAATACCTTTGATGAATTTTCCATCAATTGTTCGGTCATCACCACCAAATCCGCGGGTATGACCGAAGCCTGTACTTACCGCAATGGCTCCTTCTACAACGCCCTCATCGGTCTGGAGCTCACCGTCTGCAGACTGACCTGAAGGACTGGTTATTCTTACCTTGTTGCCAGAAGCAAGGCCAAGTTCTTTGGCGGTGTTGGTATTCATATAGACATAGTTTGTCGGGCTGAACTCCGCAGTGCGTTTGAACGCGACGGAATAGGGTGAACGTAAGGTCGACTTGTAACTGGAAAAAAGGAGTGGGAATTCATTTTTTGACCAGTGTTGTTCCCACCTGTCGCCATTCCAGAAATGATTAGGCTGATAGGCTGGAATGCCTGGGTAGGCCTTGCCGCTGTAGGCGTGAACAAAGCTGGTAACAGCTTCGTTGTAAATTCGCAGGCAACGACCCGGATGCCCGTTAAGGAAATCACCATCGTAACGTGGCTGTGCTTCATAGTAGCCGCCACGTGACAATACTGCAGCCACAGCAGTGCGTTCTTCTGGAGTGAGCTTGTCCTTGAGGGGCACCATGGCCCGCTCTGCTCCTGACCAGATCATGTCTTCTTTGCTGGCCTGTGGCAAGTTGTTGCACATCATCGCAGCATTGGCGAGGTAATAGGCGCTCCAGTCTTCGAGGGTTAAGAGATCGACCTGTCTGCCGTCTTTCGCCTTGATGGCGTTTTTACCAAAACCGGGCAACTCCATCATCAGCGCGATATCGATGAGAAAGCGCTCCATGCAAACATGGCGGCCGTACTTATCTTTGACCGTTCTAGGCGTTACAACCGGGGCACCCGCAGAAAAACCTCTCATCTCTGATCCCCACATCCGATCCGCGGCGTACTCTTCATGGGCTGAAAGATCCGGAATGATATAGTCACACAGGTTTGTCGTTTCGTTCAGGTGACAGTCTATTCCGACACTCAGACCAAGCTGTTTGGGATCTTTCATGCTGTTAATAACCGCAGGACTCAGTCCGCTGTTGCCATAAGTCACATTGTTGCGCCAACAGAAAAAGGCACGGAAGCTGTAAGGGTCATTGTTGGCATGACTGACCAGCATTTCGCCGGCATGATGCGCCGGTGCGATCTGCATCCATGGATGCTTCGCGGGGTAGGGGGGTTGATTGTTGGCAAGTTTGGTTTTGTATTCGGTGGAGTTCTCGTATTTTCCTTCGCGACTGGCACTGATGCCGATGTCACTTTTCTTGAAACCACCATCAATGGCATTTAATACGTACCTGTCGCCTCTGCTGCCATTCTGGAAACCAAGCCAGTAAGCCGCTCCACCTCGGGCATGATGTGAACCGACGAGGGTATTGAGCAGACCAGTCAACCACCCCGTAATGAACCCATCAGCGCTGCTTGATGCAGTTGATAAGACAACAGAAGATTTGCGTCCGTGATGTGAAAAATCGCGGGCAATTTGCTTTAATTTTTTTTCGCTGATTCCCGTGGCTTCCGCATAGGTTGCCAATGAGTTGCGCTGTGCTTCTGCTCTTAATATGGCCAGAGCGCTCTTAACTTGTATGGATTTTCCATTGCTGTCAGTAACTACTCTGTCAACAAAGAGTTCGCCGTCTTGAACTGTTTCTGCATCAGTGATTTGCCCCGTTTTGGGATCGATGACAACGGGATGATCTGCAGTCAGACCTACGTTTGAGCCGCGCAAAAATTTACCGTTTTGCGGATGATCTGGATCGGTGATAACCAGATGGCTGGCATTTGTGTGGTGCAGTTCGCCTTTGGCTTTGGCTGCACTTGCGTTGGGCGTGGCCAGATGACTTGTGTTGATCCAGTTGTTGTCAAACATCAGCCTCATCAGCGCGAACAGGAAGGGCGTGTCGCGACCGGGCTTGATAGGAACCCATTCGCCACCTGTGTTGGCACTGGGAGTTGTGCGCAGAAGTGGATCGACTGACACATATTTGAAGCCGTTATCGACCCGCGCATCAGCAAGCTGACGCCCAAGGCTGTTCAGGCTGTTTCCAGAGTTTCCGGGGCTGGTTCCGAGGAAGATGGCATATTTAGCCTCCTTCCAGTCCGGGTGAGCATGCCAGGCTCCTTGCAGTGGATCAACGGCGGCAAGCGCCAGGCCCAGTCGTTGCTGTGCTCCGCAATAGGCAGATTTTCTGCCGATATTTTGGGTGCCCCAGGAGTTGATCATGAAGCGCGCGAAGAAATCGGTGCGCGGTGCGTTGTCACTGAGGTAGGTAGCAAAGAGATGGTTCGCAGCCGAACCAAATTCCGGTTGACCCGGAGCGGCTTCCTTGTCCAGGCGGCGTATTTCCCGCAGCCCCGCTACTTTGCCTTCACCAAAGAGATCGCCACCTTCGACTATTTCCTTTAAGGCCTGCTCATAGGAGATGGTTTGCCACTTTCCCTCTCCTCTTTTGCCGGCCCGCTTAAGGACCTGGGTGATGCGACGCTCATCATCGACTGAATCTGTTGCTGCCGTACCGCGCCCACAGGTTGTGGCGCGATTTTTATGTCCTGGATCGCCGGTGAGACTTTTGAAAGCCTCCTTCACCGGCATATCAAGAGGAAGGGGGTCGCCGCTGTTATTTTCACAATAGGGGTTGCCATTAACGCGTAAAATCTTGTCTGTTTTATCGTCTACCCTGATACGCAATCCACAGTTGTCAAAACAACCGAAACAACGCTGAAATGCCATCCGTTGGCCCGGTGTCTGTGACATGTCGCCAGTCTTTTCATCGACAATAAACTCAGGAACCAATGAGTTTTTAGCCACTGAGCTGATGGGGGGGTCTTCTTTTGATTTTACATAGTTCGTTGCTTTTGCGGTGGTAGCAACGGCGACGGTTCCGGCAGCAACTCCGATGTTGGTAAAAAATTTTCTGCGGTTCATATAAATTCTCCTTATCTCTGCCAGTTGAGATAATTAAGGGTCAGGACTTTATTATCGTCAGTAGTTTCAGGTAGGCCGATGTAATAAATTTTCGGCCCTGTCCCTTTTGACTCCAGCATGGTGTAAACCCGGTTATTTTTTATCGTCTGTACGATTTGTGAATCAGGTTTGTTCAGATCACCAAAGATTCTTGAATGACCGGCGCAGCTTTCTACACACGCCGGCAGTAGTCCATGGCTTGATCTGGCAATACAAAAATCGCATTTTTCAGGAGGGAGCTGGGCATTTGCGTCGCCGGCTCGCGCCCCGTATGGACAATGTTCTACGCATATTTGACAAGCAATACAGGTATCATAATTAATGTAGACAACACCGCTTTTGTTTTTGTCTGTGGCATCAACAGGGCATGGTTCAATGCAGGTAGGATTTTTGCAGTTACCGCATTGTGTTGGAATTGCCATGGTTCCATAACTGTCTTTTTGGGGGGTCGAAAATTGGCGGACCTGGTTTCGTGTCATTCCCCTGGGGGTGCCATTTTCGATAGCGCAGGCGACACTGCAGGACAGACAACCGGTACAGCGCCGAACGTCAATGACCATGGCTAAGTTCTTTACGTCCGGGTTGTTGCTTGCGAGGATCTTCGCTGTTGGGATCAAGGTTAAGGTAATACCTGATCCCAAAGCTTTTAGCATTGTACGTCGATTGATCATTGCTGCCTCCTTCCACGGTTGCGTGTTTAGCGATAAAATAATCTACAAATCTTTATAGCAAATCAGATGCCATGATTTCGTTCCATTGCAAGATGCTGTAAACACTGGAGTAAGTTGGTTTCTGCCGTATTGAAAGGGGTCAACCTAAGTTGTTGTGATATGCGAGGAAGGGGTAACAAGGCACGCTGGCTCTGCAGGGAAATGAGGTATCAACCAGGGTTGATGTTTTAACTTTTGTTGAGCCCTTTGCTTTTTCTTTGTTTCATGTAATTTTACCGGTATCGGTTTGAGAGGTAGCAATTTCAGAATGAAAACTTTTCTACAGATAATGTGGTTGATATTGTTGATGGCTTCCCCGCTTTACGGGCAAAGTCCGCTCTACATTGGGAGTGCTTTCGAACCGCCGGTGTCTACCCTGGAGCAAAAGGGTATTGTTGACCGGATTGTCCTGGAGGCTTTCGCGCGCATCGGGGAAGAAGCATTGATCACTCATCTGCCGGCGGAACGGTCACTTCTCAACACATCCCAGGGCATCAATGATGGAGATCTGATAAGAGTGGGTGGATTGCAGCATCAATATCCTGATCTGGTTCAGGTACATGAAAAATTGATTGATTTTGAATTTGTTGCTTTTACCATGGATGCGCAGATCAACATCGATCACTGGAACGATCTGTCACGCTACAGTGTTGGTATTGTCAGGGGCTGGAAAATACTTGAAGAGAAGGCCGCTCATTCCCTTTTAATTCAGGTAGACAGTCTGGAATTGCTGTTTACTCTTCTGGAAAAAGGTCGGACAGATCTTGTCATTTATGAGCGTCTGGCGGGGATATATGCAATTCAAGCTATGCAGTTAGGGGGCGTGTATCAGATAGAGCCACCATTGGAGGTGCAACCCATGTATCTTTATTTGCACCGGACGCACAGTGGTCTGGTGGATTCACTTGTTTCGGCACTTAAAGATATGAAGCAGGATGGGACCTATCATCGGATCGTCGTGGAAGGTTTGGAAACTCTGATTAATGGAGACTCCCTATGATTGCATTAAGCAGAGCTTTTGACTTTTCGACGAGTAGTATCGCACGAAGATTGGTCATTTATCTTTTTTTATGTAGTTCAGTTATTACGCTTATAGGAACATCTCTTCAACTCTATCTTGAATATAACCGTGACATCAAAAGTATAGAAAAAAGTTTGTCGCAGATTGAGGCCACTCAACTGGAAAGCTTGATACAAACGCTGTGGGTTTCAAACGACTCTTTTTTGAAAATTCAGCTTGATGGGCTACTGAAATTGCCGGATATAGAGTATCTGGGAATAATGCAAAATGGGAACACCACCATTTCTGTTGGCAACCGGGGACAGGCCAATACTATTGAGCGCGAGTACCCTCTGAATTATTTTTATCGCAACCAGGAGGTTGCTCTTGGCAGCTTGTTTGTGGTTGCCGACCTCTATGGAGTACACCAACGCCTGTTCGATCGAGCACTTATCATTTTTTCAACGCTGGCAGTTAAAACCTTTCTTGTTTCTTTGTTTATGCTATTTGTTTTTTATCTGTTGGTGGGGCGGCATCTCAATGTATTGGCAGAGTACGCCAGAAGCTATGATCCGGAAAATGCAGATCATCGTCTTGAATTAAAGAGAGCTCGAAGAACAAAGAGGTCTGGTGATGAGTTGGACCAGGTTGTCAGTTCTTTTAACGAGATGAGCAAAAAGCTTAACGCTTCATTCAGGGAGAAGCGCAAAAACAATGAAACATTACGCCACGAGATCAAGGAGCGTAAAGGTGCCGAAACGGCATTGCGTGATAGTGAACAGAAGTTCAAGACATTGTATCAGGAGTTTCAGGCCATACTGGATGGGATTCCCGATGCTTTAACCCTCTTGTCCCCGGATTTGCGTGTTGTCTGGGCCAATAAGGGGACTGCAGAGTTGTTGAATAAAAATCATTCTGAACTACCAGGGCAGTACTGTTACGAGATTTGGCAGGGGCTTTCATCTACCTGTGATAATTGCCTTGGCAGGACCTGTTTCGATAATGGAGAATCGTTGGAGGGCACGTGCAAAACCGCAGATGGGAGGGTCTGGGGAAAGCGGGTTTTCCCCTTGAAGAATAAAGATGGAAAAGTTGTCAATATTATTGAGTGGAGTAGTGATATCACCGAAAAAGTTCGACTTGCTGAAGAGGCTGAACTGGTCAGCCGGCTGGCTTCGCTGGGCGAGTTGTCGGCTGGGGTGGCACATGAAATTAATAATCCGAATGCGATGATTCTTCTTAATGCACCGACACTCAAGCAGATTTTTGAAGCGAGTATCCCCATCCTTGAACATCACTGTCGAGAGCAGGGCGACTTCGAACTTGGCGGAATGACATATGCAGAGTTGATAGAGGAAGCTCCGGTTCTTCTGTCTGGTATTATTGACAGTTCGGAGCGCATCAGAAGAATTGTCGATGATCTTAAGGATTTTGTCCGTAAAGATAAAAATACTTTTGATGAGGTTTTTGATATCGAAGAGGCTGCAAAAACCGCAGTAAGGCTGGCAGGCGGATCTATTAAAAAAGCAACTTCCAATTTTTATGTGAGTTATGGGCCAACATTGCCGCCGATTAAAGGCTGTCAGCAGGATATCGAACAAGTTCTGGTAAATTTGATCATGAATGCCTGTCAAGCTCTCCCTGACCCTGGCAAGAAGATTGAACTTTCAGTAACTTACGATCCTCAAAAAAACGAGAATATTGTTACCATACGTGATGAAGGTGCGGGTATTAAAGCACAGGATCTGCCCCGTATCATGGATCCTTTTTTTACCACTAAGC
>SLDV01000129.1 GCA_007125165.1 Geobacteraceae bacterium
GACGATGTTGGCGGCGGTCTGGTGCTCTGGCACCCGAAAGGCGCATTATTGCGGATGCTGATCGAAGATTTCGAGCGCAAAGAGCACCTCAAGCGTGGCTACGATATTGTTGCGGGTCCGCAGTTGCTGAAAACAGACTTGTGGAAGATGTCCGGCCATTACGACAACTACAGAGAAAACATGTATTTCACTGAGGTTGACGAACAGGGCTACGGCATTAAGCCAATGAACTGCCTGGCTCACATGCTGATTTATAAATCAAAGCCACGCTCGTATCGTAGCCTTCCCATTCGTTATTTCGAACTGGGTACTGTGCATCGTCACGAGAAGTCGGGCGTACTTCACGGATTATTGCGTGTTCGCGGTTTTACCCAGGATGATGCGCATATTATCTGCCGGCCCGACCAGATAGACGCAGAGGTCAAGGGCGTCATGTCTTTTGTCCGCGATGTTGCCGGGATTTTTGGATTCAATTACAGAATGGAGCTGTCAACCCGACCGGAGAAATCGATCGGTACGGATGGAGACTGGGAATTGGCCACCAGCGCTCTGAAGAATGCCCTTGATGATGTTGGCGAGCCTTACGACATAAACCAGGGAGATGGTGCATTTTACGGGCCCAAGATCGACGTAAAGCTGAAGGACGCGCTTGACAGAGAGTGGCAATGTGCTACAATCCAGTGCGATTTTACCCTGCCGGAACGTTTCGATCTGACCTACACAGGACAGGATGGAGAAAAACATCGCCCGGTTATGCTTCATCGGGTGATAGTCGGATCCATCGAGCGCTTTATCGGTGTTCTGATCGAACACTATGCGGGCAGTTTTCCTCTCTGGTTATCTCCGGTACAAGCCATTGTGCTGAATGTAACGGATCGTCAGGCGGATTACGCACAAGCAGTGTTTGAGCAGTTGCGGTCTTCAGGTGTTCGGGTCGAGATCGATTTACGCAATGAGAAGCTCGGATTTAAAATCCGAGAAGCCCAGGTAGCAAAGATTCCCTACATGCTGGTTATCGGCGATCGCGAGATGGAGCAACAGACGGTTTCTCCACGATATCGGGATGGAAGCACCCTGGATTCCACCGACGTTACCGACTTTGCTGCTTTTGTTACTGCGCAAAGCGCTGTTTATAAGTAGGCATAAAAGGCCCGATGTGGGGTTTTTTGTGCGCAAAATAAATCTGTTTGCCACTGTGTAAAGAAAAGGAGTCATGTCATAGCTAAAGAAGCGAATATCAACGAAGACATCAAGGCCCGTCAGGTACGAGTCATTGGTGATGAAGGTGAGCAGTTAGGTGTTCTTGATATTGACCGGGCGCTGGAGTCTGCGCAGGAACAGGGGCTTGATCTGGTGGAGGTTTCTCCGCAGGCAGATCCTCCTGTCTGTCGGATTATGGATTATGGCAAGTACAAGTATCAGCAAGCCAAGCGTGCTTCAGAAGCAAAGAAAAAGCAGGTCAAGTTTGAGATCAAAGAAGTCAAGATGCGCCCTAAAACGGACGAGCATGATTTCCAGTTCAAAATGAAGCATGCACGCCGTTTCCTTGAAGAGGGGAACAAGGTTAAATTGACGATCATGTTTCGCGGTCGGGAGAACGCCCACCCTGATCAAGGCCTGATGCAACTCAACAAGGCCACCGAAGTATTAAAAGATATTGGTCAGATTGAATCGCAACCGAGTAAGATGGGTCGTTTCATGACCATGATGATTGGACCACTTAAAAAGTAGGTAGCGCCTGCTTTCAGCCAGATCAGTTACAGGAGAGGACAATGCCCAAGATCAAAACAAATCGTGGCGCAGCCAAGCGCTTTCGCAAAACCGGAACAGGTAAGATTCGTCGTAACAAGGCTTACACAAGTCACATTCTTACCAGCAAGACAACGAAACGTAAGCGTAATTTAAGGCAGGGCACCACCGTTAATCAGTCGGATGAAAGAAATATCGCTCGTTTGATTCCATATCTGTAACATCTAATCTACTGTTACAGGTCGGCTGCGAACTGTGGGGACAATCTCCTCCTGCAGATCCGGCCACGGCTTATGCCGAAAACACTAACAAGATGAAGGAGCAAGTGAGATGGCAAGAGTAAAAAGAGGTTTTAAGGCCAGGCGTCGTCGCAACAAGATTCTTAAACTGGCCAAAGGTTACCGTGGCGCGCGTAGCAAACTGTTTCGTTCAGCAACAGAGGCGGTTGACCGTGCACTGAACTATGCATACCGTGATCGTCGCGTCAAGAAACGCGATTTTCGTGCTCTGTGGATCACTCGCATCAACGCCGCAGCAAGAGAAAACGGCCTGTCGTACAGCCGTCTGATTTACGGCTTGAAGCAAGCTGATGTTGCTCTCGATCGTAAGATTATGGCCGACCTTGCCGTTAATGATCCGACCGCTTTCAGCGTTATTGCTGATGCCGCGAAGGCTCGTCTACAATAAAAAAAACTTGTTCGTTTCCGGGAGACCGAGTGTAAGGCTCTGTCTCCCTTTTTTTGTTTTAAAGCTGCCTCTGGATACTTTCTCTTGCTGATCTTTATGCTGCACATTGTTGTTATGGTGACATGAAGTTCAGCCGGAAAATGAGATAAACGGACGAAACCATGAAAGAACGTTTACAGCAGTTACAGGAAGATTCTCTTGCCGCTCTGCATTCGGCCGCTTCCATAAAAGAACTACAGACGGTCAAGGTCCGGATTTTAGGCAAAAAGGGAAGCTTGACAGACATAATGAAAGGGATGCGGGATCTTGCTCCCGATGAGCGCCCCGTTATTGGCAGTCTGGTCAATACCCTCAAGGACGAATGCGAAAAAGTATTTACTGAACGATTGACTCAGTTGGAGGAAGATGAGATTTCCGTCCGTCTCGTGCGTGAGACGATTGATGTGACGCTGCCTGGGCGGCGGACTGTTACCGGCAGTTTGCACCCGGTTACCTTAGTGACGGATGAGATTGTTGATATTTTTTCTCGCCTCGGTTTTTCGGTTGAAGAGGGTCCTGAAATTGAAAAGGACTTTTATAATTTTGAGGCGCTCAATATTCCCAGGGACCATCCCGCCAGGGATATGCAGGACACTTTTTATATCAATGATGATCTGGTTCTGCGAACACATACGTCACCAGTGCAGATCCGGACTATGCTTAAACAGCCGCCCCCGGTGCGCATTATCGCCCCCGGAACCGTCTATCGACGAGACTCCGACCTGACTCACAGTCCCATGTTTCACCAGATTGAGGGTTTTCTGGTTGATGAACTGGTTACTTTCGGTGATTTGAAGGGTGTATTGACCCATTTTCTTAATGAGTATTTCGGCGCCGACCTGCAGGTACGTTTTCGCCCTTCTTTTTTCCCTTTTACCGAGCCAAGCGCAGAGGTCGATATCGCCTGTGTTATTTGTGGTGGAAAAGGATGTCGGGTTTGTGGCGGCACCGGTTGGCTGGAAATTCTTGGTTGCGGAATGATTGATCCGGCTGTTTTTGACGCGGTAAATTATGATACGCACAAATACTCCGGCTTCGCCTTTGGTATGGGGCTTGAGCGGATCGCCATGCTGAAATACGGCGTCAATGATTTACGCCTGTTCTTTGAAAACGATATACGCTTCCTGAAGCAGTTCAGTTAGGCGAATAAAGGACAAAAAAGTAATGATTGTCACTTACAACTGGTTGAAAGAATTTGTTGATTTTGACGCTTCCCCGGAAGAATTATGTCATCGCTTGACCATGGCAGGGCTTGAAGTCGACTCATTAAAAGAGCTCGGCGCCGGCTTTGAGTCCGTTATTGTGGCCAGATTGGACAGTGTTGAGCCTCACCCGGACGCCGATCGTCTGACCTTGTGCGAAGTTTTTACCGGCACTGAGACCGTTGGCGTTGTCTGTGGCGCTACCAACCACAAGGCCGGCGATCTGGTGGTACTGGCACAGCCGGGCACTGTTCTGCCGGGCAACTTTAAGATTAAAAAGTCGAAAATTCGTGGGCAGGTTTCTCACGGAATGCTGTGTTCGGAAAAGGAGCTGGGCATCGTTGAGGAATCGGCCGGCATCATGATTCTGCCGCAAGAACTGCCAGTTGGCCAGCCGGTTTTTGATGTCATGGGCTGGCGCGATTTCCAGATCGAAATCGGCCTGACCCCGAACCGTCCTGATTGTCTGAGTGTGATTGGTGTCGCTCGCGAGGTCGCAGCTCTCTACGGGAAAGAGCTAAAGCTACCGTCGATCGAACTTCACGAGGTTGCTGAACAGATATCAACCTGTGCTGAGGTGACCATTAAGGATCTTCAGGCCTGTCCACGCTATGCCGCGCGGATGATTCGCGGTGTCAAGATTGGTCCATCGCCGGATTGGATGGTACGGAGACTCGAAGCCGTTGGCATGCGCTCAATCAACAACATCGTTGATGTTACCAACTACGTTATGATGGAACTGGGTCATCCGCTTCACGCGTTTGATTTCAGGTTGGTGGAAGAAGGTCGAATCGTTGTTAAATGTGCGCAGGAGGGTGATCGCTTTTCAACTCTGGACGGCCAGGAACATCAGTTGACTGCTGAAGATCTGATGATCTGTGATGGACAAAAGCCCGTCGCTCTGGCTGGTGTCATGGGCGGTTTGAACTCTGAAGTACAGGAGGATACCGAAACAATTCTCCTCGAGGCGGCTTACTTCAACCCTGTTTCAGTGCGACGTACGAGCAAACGTCATTCGCTGCATACAGAATCTTCTCACCGTTTTGAACGTGGCGCTGATGTTGATATGGTACCCGTTGCTCTGGGACGTGCGGCATCGCTGATGGCAGCCCTGGGTGGTGGTGAGGTTTTAAACGGTGTACTCGATGTTTATCCTGAGCCCCTCAGTAAAAAAGAAATTGTACTTCAGCTTGGCAGTGTCAACAAGATTCTTGATCTGCCTCTTGACCGTGCGGCTGTACAGAAGTGCCTTGAATCCATCGGGCTGGAAGTCGCAGTACAGGATGCTGCAGAAGGCAGTTTCATTGTCAGTGTCCCCAGCTTTCGCCCTGATCTGGAGAGAGACATCGATCTGATAGAAGAGGTTGCCAGGCTCCATGGTTACGACAAGATTCCGGTTACCATGCCTCTGGGAGTTGTTGATGCAGCATTACCCCCACGTCATCAGCGGCTGCAAAAAAAACTGCGTGATATGCTGGTCGCAACCGGTTTTTCTGAAGCTATAAATTATTCATTTATTGCACAAAACGCCGTTGCCAAAATTGGTTTGCCAGCCACCGATCCTCGTTGCACTCAGGTACCTATTGTGAATCCACTTTCGGAAGAACAGGCGGTAATGCGGACAACTCTGGTGCCAAGTTTACTCGAAACGGTGGCTGGAAACCTCAATTATCGCAGTACCGATTTGCGACTGTTTGAGTTGCGACCAGTTTTTCTGCTCGATGAAAACGAGGAAGTACAGGAGCGTTTATCTCTGGTTGCTGTAATGACTGGTAGAAGAGAACCGGATGGCTGGGCTCAGAGTGGAGCCCTCATGGATTTTTACGACTTAAAAGGCGTTGTCGAAAGCATACTGACGGGTTTTGGGATTGAAGAAGTCCTGTTTGATGCAACCAGAACGCAACCCTACCTGCATACCGGAAAGTCGTGCGCTTTGGTAACTGAGAGCGGATATCTACTGGGATCGCTGGGCGAAGTCCATCCGCGCACATTGTCAGATTATGATATTGATCAAGCGGTTTATCTGCTTGATCTGGACGCCGAGCAACTTCTTCAGCATTCCGCGCCAGGCCTGTCGTTTAAATCTTTATCGCGTTTTCCGGATGTCAGTCGTGATACGGCCTTACTCCTTGATACGGATATCAGAGCGGCACAAGTTCTCGATATTTTGAAGAAAATAAAATCTAAATCAGTGGAAGAGCTGATTCTGTTTGATATGTATACTGGAGCCGGAATTCCCGAGGGGAAAAAAAGCCTTGGCATTCGTATCCGCTATCGTGATATGACAAAAACTCTGACTGAAGACGAAGTTGGTAAAGCGCATGACCGCATGATCAGCACCCTTTGTGAAAAATTGGCGGCTGAAATTCGCTGATAGCGCTTGCAGGTGATCAGGCACTGTGGTACAACCTATTGAAATTAAAAAGATACCACGATGAACTTTTTCCATATTTATGTGCAGGAGGGTATATGACAAAAGCAGATTTGATTGAGAATGTTTATCTTACAACCGGATTTTCAAAGAAAGAATCTGCAGAAATTGTCGAGATGGTATTTGATTTGATGAAATCGACCCTCGAAGACGGCGAAAAAATTAAAATTGCCGGATTTGGAAACTTTGTGGTGAAGGAAAAGGCCGCACGTCGTGGACGTAATCCGCAGACGGGCGGAGAAATTGAAATTTCAGCTCGCAAAATACTGACATTCAAGCCGAGTCAGGTACTTAAGGCAGCGATTAACGAAGCTTCCTGATCCTGTGAAGTGACCCTGTGATTCACATACCCGACAAGTTATTTTTCAAAATTGGGGAGGTCGCGGAAATACTGGATCTCAAAACCCATGTTTTAAGGTATTGGGAAACTGAGTTCGATTGTTTGAATCCGGTTAAAAGTCGCTCCAATCAGAGGCTTTACCGGCGTCAGGATGTAGAAACGGCCCTGTTGATTAAAGATCTCCTTTATCAGCAGGGCTTTACTATTGCGGGGGCACGTAATCAGCTGGAGGCACGAAATGTGGCGAGGGTTCCTGATTCCTCGACTCCGCATGATTCTACTGCACAGCAGCGGCTGGCAGAAATCAAGTCTGATCTGCTTGCGCTGCGCCAGTTCCTTTTAAACAGCCAACCATAAACAAATAAGTGATAAAATTGCTGATTCTCGTAACCAACGATGATGGTGTGTATTCTTCCGGTTTGCGTGCCCTGGCAAACGCTATGGCGACGTTGGGGGAAGCCGTCATTGTTGCGCCTGACCGCAATCGCAGCGCTGTTGGACACGCCCTGACCCTTGAACGCCCTCTGCGCGCCGAAGAAATCGAGCCCGGTATTTTTGCTGTTGACGGGACGCCAACAGATTGCGTCAATCTCGGCATTCACGGTTTAATCATGCAACGGCCAGATCTGGTAGTTTCTGGAATTAATAGCGGTAGCAATATGGGTGATGATATCACCTATTCCGGAACTGTCAGTGCCGCAATGGAAGCATCGTTGATGGGAATACCGGCAATCGCAGTTTCTCTGGATTCCAGGACCTTTTCTGATGAAGATCTGGTGACCGCTACCGATTTTGTTGTTGTTCTAGCGCAGCGATTGATGAAGAAGGGGCTCCCCCCCGAAACCTTTTTGAACGTAAACATCCCTTCCGGAAGATGTGAGGGGGTCGAAATCACTCGCCAGGGCAAGCGCAGCTATGGGCAGGCGGTTATCGTAAATGAAGATCCGCGCGGGCGAAAATATTACTGGATTGGTGGCGCAAGCGTCGGCTTCGAGGACATCCCAGGGACAGATTGCTGCGCGGTTTCACGTGGCTATATCTCAGTAACGCCGTTGCACACCAATCTGACCAGTGACAGTTTTTGTGAGGATATGAAAAGCTGGGCACTCACATGTCGTAAAAGAGATTCCTGATGGATTATGCTGTCGCCAGACGCAGAATGGTGCAACAACAGATAGTTGCCCGCGGAATTGTCGATCCACGTTTGATAGAGGTGATGAACAAGGTTCCTCGTCACCTGTTCGTTGATGAAGGTTTACGTGGACACGCATATACGGACGGTTCTCTCCCCATTGGTCACAAGCAGACCATTTCTCAGCCTTATATTGTCGCTGCCATGTCGGCTGCTCTGGAACTGCACGGAAATGAGCGGGTTCTCGAAATTGGAACGGGATCAGGCTATCAGACTGCCATCCTGGCTATGTTGGCCAAACGCGTTTATTCTGTTGAGCGAATATCTGCACTGGCAGCACGCGCGCGTAAAGTTCTGGATTCCCTGCAGTTGAGTAATGTTAATATAAAAATTGCCGACGGCACCACAGGCTGGAAAGATCAGGCACCTTTTGATGGTATTCTGGTTGCGGCTGGAGCCCCTGACGTACCAGAGGAATATCTGTCCCAGTTGACACTAGGCGGCAGGCTGGTTCTTCCGGTTGGCGGATATCACCAGCAGAGCCTGATTCGTATTACCCGTCTGGCTGATGAGCAGTTTCACCGTGAAGAACTGATGGGCTGCCGCTTTGTCCCCCTGATTGGCGAGGCGGGGTGGTCGGATGCAGAAGATGAATAGGTTTTTCTTGGCTGCTATTTCATGCTGAAAACTATAAGACGCTTGTATGACTGGGTTCTGACCTGGGCCAACAGTCGTTATGCGCTACCAGCGCTGGCGCTGCTTGCTTTTACTGAGGCCAGTTTTTTCCCGATTCCGCCCGATGTTCTTGTGATGGCACTGGCACTGTCCATGCCGAAACTGTCTTACCGCTATGCCCTGGTTGCCACCATTGGGTCAGTGCTGGGCGCAGCCCTCGGTTACCTTATTGGCTGGGGGTTGTGGGATGTACTGAGTCAACATTTCTATACTTACGTTCCGGGGGTTACAGAGAGTGGCTTTGCAACTGTTGGTGGACTTTTTTCCGAATACGATTTCTGGATTATTTTTGCCGCCGGATTCACGCCGATTCCATATAAAATATTTACGATTGCGGCGGGCGTATTTGCCATCAACTTCCCGATTTTCATTCTGGCATCATTGATTGGCCGCGGTTTACGCTTTTATCTTGTAGCTGCCTTGTTCTATTATATGGGTCAGCCGGCCCGTGCAATTATCGAGAAATATTTCAATCTGTTGACGGTGATTCTGTTTGTTATCATCGCAGTTATAGTCGTTGTCGTGCGCCTGGCGAGTTGACCATGTTTTTTCCCACAGCCGATTCAGGAAGGTGGTAGTGCTTTTATCTCGCGTTGGTCTGTTGTTGTTGGTGTTCCTGGCTGCAATCATGTTGCTGACCGCCTGCCACCGGGGTGTTTATCATACGGTTGAGCCGGGCCAGACCCTTTTTCGCATCAGTCGCACTTACGCTGTAGACAGTGATTATCTGGCGCGCATCAATAATATTTCCGACCCGACCCAGATACGGGCAGGCACTCGGCTGTTTATTCCTGGTGCAGATCGACAGCGCACAGTCGCCGTTGTAACTCCCCAGTCGACGTCAACAACACAACCGCGGCCATCTGCCCCACCAAGGACGTCGTCGCCACCGTCACCAGCCCCGGTGCCACAACCACCACCTCGAACACCAGTGTCGCCAGTGCCTTCGCCACCAGTGACTGCGACCGCACCGCAGAAGAAATTTCAATGGCCCCTTGAAGGGCGTATCGTAAGTCAATTCAGTGCTTCGGCTCAAGCCGGGGCGGGCAGGGGTATTGAAATTGCGGCACAACCGGGCACAACGGTTCACGCCGCTGAGGCGGGTAGAGTTATTTATAGTGGTGATGGTGTCAGTGGTTACGGTCATCTGGTGATTTTGCAGCATGATAATCAACTGTTTACTGTTTATGGATTCAACCAGCGCAATCTGGTTAATCAGGGTGCTTTTGTCAGTCGAGGGGAAAAGATTGCCTTGTCGGGAACGCCGCCTTCAGGAGGGGAGCCGCGCCTGCATTTTGAGGTACGATCTGGAAAGGAACCTGTAAACCCTCAGCTTTACCTCCCTTAGCTATTTAAAGTAAGCAGCATCTCTTGCTAGTTTGGAGTCTATTGATGAGCAGAAAATACAATTCCGATGAAGGCCAGGCACAAGGAGTGGATGACCAGAGTGAAGAGTCGAATGATTTCCAGGAGGATGGCGATAAGCTGGTAGACGATATCGATGAAGAAGAAAATGAAGACGATGACAAAGACTACCGCGCTGAACAGGACACCCCTGCTGCTGATGCAATAAAACTTTACTTGAAAGATATCCAAAAAAGTCAGTTGTTGACTGCAGCCGAGGAACGTGAGCTGGCCGGAATGATTGCTGACGGCGATGATGATGCCAGAGCGCGGATGATTGAGTCGAATCTGCGTTTGGTTGTAAAAATCGCCAAGCGCTACATGAACCGTGGGCTGCCTTTTCTTGATCTGATCGAGGAAGGGAACATGGGATTGATCAAAGCAGTGGAAAAGTTCAAAGTCAGCAAAGGGTGTCGTTTTTCCACTTACGCCACCTGGTGGATTCGGCAGTCGATAGAGCGAGCGTTGGTCAATCAAAGCCGCACTATTCGTTTGCCGGTTCATGTCGCTGACGAGATCAACAAGCTTACCAAGATTACCCGTGAACTGGTGCAAACCCTCAAGCGTGACCCATCCAATGAAGAAATTGCCGAGGCCATGGGTGTTGATGCAGTTCAGGTCCGCAAGCTGCTGGTCTTGTTGAGAAAAACCTACTCAATAGAGCATCCGATGGGCGATAATGATGACTATAGTCTCATTGATACCGTCGAAGACAAAAATCTTGTTGATCCGGCCAGTACCATCGAAGATGTCGATCTTTTCACGCACATTATCGAGCTGATGGATGATCTTACCGAAACGGAACGACAAATTCTGATCATGAGGTTCGGACTGGATGACTACGAACCACAAACCCTTGATACGATAGGCCAAATTTTTGGAGTAACCCGTGAACGTATTCGACAAATTGAAGCAAAAAGTCTGGCCACATTACGTAAGGCTGCACAACTGAAGTTTGTGTCAACTGAACGGGAATAATTTGTAATCGGAGTGCAACAATGGATGACTTGAAAAATATTATTCGTGATATTCCCGATTTTCCCAAAAAGGGGATTATCTTCAAAGATGTAACAACGCTTCTCGCCGATGCCAAGAGTTATCAGCGAATGGTTGATCTGCTGGCTCACCGTTACGTTGGAGAAAAAATTGACCAGATTGTTGGTATTGAAGCACGTGGTTTCATTCTGGGAGCAGCCCTGGCTTACAAACTGGGAACCGGTATCACTCTGGTACGCAAATCGGGTAAGCTGCCCTACAAGACCCATCGAGTTACCTATGATCTTGAATATGGTAGTGATGTCCTTGAAATTCACGAGGATGCATTTAAAAAAGGTGATCGGATCGTTATCGCCGATGACCTCCTGGCGACCGGTGGGACGATGGCTGCCGTCATCCAATTACTTGATCGTGTTGGAGCGGAGCTATTTGAGTGTGCTTTTCTGGCCGAACTTGAATTTCTTAATGGTCGCAGTAAGCTGCCGGAAGGGAAAGTCTATAGTTTGTTGAAATTTTAACAGTGTCGGATAATCGGGTTGCCGGGTAGAGCCCTTCCCTGTATAAGCCTGCAAACGACCCCATAGCCCAGCAGCAGTCGATGTGGGTCGGACCGGATACCATAAAGGTAACCAGCTGTTTTCCCTCTTGCCGTCAACTTTCGTAGCAGTTCAGGAGAATAAACAATGAACATCCAGGCAGGATTCATGGTGTTTCGCAACGGAAAACAGGGAACCAAGCCACGGCGAATCCACGCCACAATTGGAGAAGCCTATGCGGAAGCATCCCGTTTGGCTCTGAAAGCAGCTGAGGAGGGGTCTGATGATGCTTTTCTGGTTGTGGAGGTTGTTGGGGGCGCGCATGTTGTCAGCGGCAAAGTGGAACCTTTAGTTCCGCTTGCGCTGGAACAAGACGCCGATAAGAGACCCTGACATTCAACATTGACTCATGCGGTTCCCTGTATCGCTACGAGCCCTCATGAATAAACTGGGCTAACCTAAGCTTCAGATCAAAAGCCGCCCGCAAGATCTCTGGCATGCTGTTACTCAGGCGGTGATCATCATCAACGGCTATCAAGCGTTCCCCAAAAACCGAACTGCAGGCAAAGGGAACGACGGTATCCTCTGTGCCGTGAATCACGATGGTTGGTGGTAGCTTTTCAAGATCCAGACCTATAGCTGCCGGCCGATGAATGGCCGGTGCGCAGAGAACCATTCCGGCAACTTTGTCCGGGCTTGCCTGGTTCAGCTTTAGCGCCATCAAACCTCCCATGCTTGAACCAACTACAAGGACAGGCTCTTTTTCTCCTTCGAGGGCTTGTTGAATAATGCGCAGGCGTTGTGTCTCGTCTTTGACGCCGCTGCAGTCAGGTGCCAGAATCTTACCAAACATCCATTTTAGCGCCTGGTATTTGCTGCCATGGGGACCAGACTCCAGGCCGTGAAGGAATAGAATTTTCATATCACTACCTCAGCATGATACTTGTCTGAAAATCAAACTTTATTGCCGGCCTTGGAGCCTTGGGCGCTGATGGATGGTGCTCCGACAACTTCTGGACAAATACAAAAAACATCAGTATGACGTCCATTTTTTGTTACTGATTCCTCGACAAAAGAACAGCGAATGACGACACTTAATGGCGTGGTGAATAAATTAAGCATCAGGGTGTTGAGCCGCGCCACGGCTTGTCGAGGGTCAGTTTGATGATCAATAACAGGAAGGGGGCGAGGTGAAAAAACAGATCGAAAATATCAAGAGGCCGGGTCAGTTCACCCTGCATGAGCAGACGAGTTTTTTCCACCAGGTGTGGCTCGGGGACAAAGGGGGCCAGACCCAAGAGCAGGGTAGCTGCAATCAAAAGCGGATAGTTTAAATGGGAGAAAAATCTTTTCATGGGTGCCATCATAACAGGTTTGATATTATTTCATAAACCGCAACTGCTCGACAGCACAAAGGAGACTCTATGGTGCAGTGATGAACAGGGTACCATCGAATCTCCGAACTATATTGTATTTTACCGGGTATTGATACAGACTCGCACCGTTGAGATTTTTAGAGTGGAAGATGCGGCACAGCATGTTCCGTAAAATCTGAAGCCACAGCCTATAGCAACCTGCACGGCAGGGGAAAGAGTTGGCATGAAAAGGATTCTGATTCTGTATATGAGCCGTGGGGGTCACACGGCGCGCATCGTTCGGACCCTCATGGAGAACATTCTGGAGGCAGGCGGCTCCTGCGACATGATGGATATTGTTGAAGCCACTCATGAAGGGGTAGAGTGGGACAGGTACAGCGCCGTGGTTCTCGGAGCCCCGGTATTATACGGTACTTACCATAAATCAGTTTTTAACTTTATTCAGAACCATCAGGTCGCTCTGGCAGCTCGTCCCAACAGTTTCTTCAATGTCTCTGTGGTGGCCAGAAATCCACTAAAGGCCACAGTTGAGGGTAACCGCTATATGCAGAAATTTCTCCAGCTTTCTCCGTGGAAGCCTTCACATCTAAAGGTCATCGCTGGCAAGGTTGATTATCCCTCCTGGTCCTGGTACGACGTACTGATTATTCAACTGATCATGAAAATAACCAAGGGGCCGACCGATAAAAACACGGTGATCGACTACACCGACTGGGAGGATGTGCGGGCCTACGGGCAACAACTATACAGACTTGTTGAGTGAAGAAAAAGCCTCCCTGCGCTGACGCCACGTAAAGCACTGATACAGAGAGACATGGCGCTGTATTCAATAAAAAGAACCCTTTGCTTCTTGCCTGCATCGGCATAGATATAGTAAAAGTTTATTTTGCCC
>SLDV01000096.1 GCA_007125165.1 Geobacteraceae bacterium
CACCGTATCGGTCTGACCCTGTATAAGCTTGAGGCGATCATGCAGGGGGACGTCGACGAGATTATCGCGGCCTTAATCGCCGACCATCAGACCCGATTGATGAGCCACCAGGAGTCTTGAGGGTTGAACGAAAGCTGGACATTGCTGAAGCTGCTGCGTTGGATGACCGGTTACTTTACCGAAAAGGGGATCGACAACCCGCGCCTTGACGCCGAGTTGCTTCTTGCTCACCAATTCGGTCTTGATCGCGTTGGTCTCTATCTGAATTATGACCGACCGCTTACGCCGGTCGAACTGGATACAATTCGTCCGCTGGTCAAGCGCCGCGGCCTCCGCGAACCGCTGCAATATCTGCTTGGCAGCACTGAATTCTGGTCGCTGCATTTCAAGGTTTCACCGGCGGTTCTGGTCCCGCGGGCCGATACCGAGGTGCTGGTGGAAGAGGCCCTCAAGCGCTGTGCCTCTGACGGTGTCTTACTCGACGTTGGTACTGGTAGCGGGGCTATTCTCATCAGTCTGCTCAGCGAACTGCCTGCGTGGCGGGGTGTCGGTATGGATATTTCTCCAGAGGCCCTGGATATTGCGCGGCATAATATTGTCGTTCATCAGTTGGAAGATCGGGCGCAACTGATCCAGAGAGATATGGCAGGGTTGCCGGATCGGCGTTTTGATCTGATTGTTTCCAACCCGCCCTATATTCCGGTATCACAATGGAAAGAATTGATGCCCGAAGTGAGAGATTTTGAGCCTTCACTGGCGCTGCTCGGTGGTGCTGACGGGCTGGATTGCTATCGTCATCTGACCGATCAAGCTGCTGCCTGTCTTGCTCCGGGGGGCTTGCTACTGGTGGAAGTCGGCGCCGATCAGGGCGCTGTTGTTAGGGAATTATTTGCTGCTTCCGGGTTGATCGATATATTTTTACGCCACGATTACGGCGATAATCCGCGGGTTGTCGGCGGCAAAAAGGATGGGTGATTAGTGGACAAAATCGTAATCAATGGTGGGGTTCCATTGCGTGGTGAAGTCTCGGTCAGCGGGGCAAAGAACTCAGCCCTGCCGCTGCTGTTCGCGACGCTGCTGACCGACGGAGTGAGTGAGATCACCAATGTGCCCGATCTGCGCGACATTACCACCGCAGTAAAATTGCTGCGCGAACTAGGCGCCGAGGTAGAGACTGCTGATCATTGTTGCCGTATCGACAGTCGCCGGATTCAGAGCATAGAGGCGTCCTACGATCTGGTCAAAACCATGCGTGCGTCGGTACTGGTGCTGGGCCCGCTGTTGGCGCGCTGTGGCCATGCCCGGGTCAGTCTCCCCGGCGGCTGTGCCATTGGTGCCCGCCCGATCAATCTGCACCTTAAGGGGCTCGAAGCCCTGGGGGCGAAGATCCGTATCGACCATGGTTACGTTGAGGCCACAGCACCACGCCTGCGCGGCGCCCGGATTTCTTTCGATATGCCGACTGTCGGGGGAACGGAAAATCTGTTGATGGCTGCAGCACTGGCACAAGGCGAAACGGTGCTGGAAAATGCTGCCCGCGAACCGGAAGTTGTGCAACTGGCCGAAGCACTTATCAGCATGGGAGCAAACATCGAGGGTGCAGGCACAGCGATTGTTCATATTCAGGGTGTCGACAGCCTGAAGCCACTGTGCTGTCAGGTGATTCCTGATCGGATCGAGGCCGGTACTTTCATGGTTGCCGCGGCCATTACCGGTGGCGATGTGCTTGTTCAGGGGGCCGTTCGCAAAGATCTTGAAGCACTGATCAGTAAACTGGTTGAAGCCGGTGTCCGGATCAGTGAAGAGGGTGACGCCCTGCGGGTTGTTGGCCCAAAGAAACCCAAAGCCGTTGATATTCGTACCAGCGTTTTTCCCGGCTTCCCCACCGATATGCAGGCCCAGTTCATGGCCCTGATGACTCTCGCCGAGGGCAGTAGCCGGATCGCGGAAACGGTCTTCGAAAATCGTTTCATGCATGTCTGTGAATTGCAGCGCATGGGCGCGGATATCCAGATTGACGGCAACAGTGCTATGATTCGCGGGGTGCAGAAATTAACCGGAGCGCCGGTGATGGCGACCGATCTGCGCGCCAGTGCTTCGCTGATTCTGGCCGGGCTGGCTGCCGAGAACACAACGGAAGTGTCGCGGATCTATCATCTTGACCGTGGTTATGAACGGATTGAGAAAAAACTGGCAACGCTGGGTGCCCGCATCCGGCGTGAACGGGAGTAACGCTGATGAATGACTGGATTACCTTTGCCCTGCCCAAGGGGCGGATTATGCACGACTCGATGGCGCTGTTCAGCAAGATCGGCATCACCTGTCCGCAGATGAACGAGGACAGCCGCAAGCTGGTGTTCGAAAATCCTGACCTCAAGCTGCGCTTCATGGCAGTGCGCGCCACCGATGTGCCGACCTATGTGGAATACGGTTGTGCCGATCTCGGGGTGGTGGGCA
The DNA here is from genome assembly GCA_007125165.1 of Geobacteraceae bacterium. Lineage (GTDB taxonomy): Bacteria > Desulfobacterota > Desulfuromonadia > Desulfuromonadales > Geopsychrobacteraceae > Pelovirga. The sequence continues at coordinate 2,458 of SLDV01000096.1, forward strand.
AGGATACCCTGCTTGAACAGGGGAAGAAGCTCTATGAGCCCCTTGATCTCAAGTTCGGTTATTGTCGTCTGGTCGTGGCTGAACCCAAGGGGCTGGAAAACTCCGACAATCCGCTGAACTGGTCCAATATCCGCGTGGCTACCAAATACCCGAATATCACCGAGCGCTATTTTGCCGCGCGTGGTATCCAGGTTGAATTGATCAAGCTTTATGGCTCCATTGAGCTGGCTCCTCTGGTTGGTTTGTCGGAGCGGATCGTCGACCTGGTTTCTACCGGCGGCACCCTCAAGGCCAACAATATGGTGGAGGTGGAGACCATCGCTGAAATTACCAGCCGTCTGATCGTCAATCGCGCCAGCCTGAAAACCAAGCACGAGCGGATCAGTGCGATCATCGACGGACTGGAAAAGGTGATCGGCGATGAGGTCAAAATTTCCCAATAGCTACGGAGACGACGATGATCACTCTATTAAGGTTCAGCGACAGTGGTTTTGCTGATTGCTTCCGCCGCATCGAAGAGCGGGCCGAAGAAATACCGGCCGGTATTGAAGAGACGGTCAAGGAGATTATCGAGGCGGTCCGTCGGCGTGGAGATGAAGCGGTTTTTGAGTTAACGGCGCGCTTCGACCGTTTAGAACTATCGGCTGCGACCATCGAAGTGATGCCGGAAGAAATTGCTGCCGCGAGGGAGTCCATCGACCCCCGTTCTCTGGCAGTGCTGGAACTGGCGGCACAACGGATTGCCACCTACCATCAGAAGCAGAAGCAGCAGACCTGGCTGTCAACCGAAGAAGATGATGTGCTCCTCGGTCAGATGGTCACCCCCCTTGAGCGCGTCGGTATCTATGTGCCCGGCGGCAAGGCGGCCTACCCCTCATCGGTATTAATGAATGCCGTTCCTGCCAAGGTGGCCGGGGTTGGCGAAATCATCATGACCGTGCCGATGCCGGGTGGCGAGGCCAATCCTTATGTGCTGGCAGCGGCTGCCATCGCCGGAGTTGATCGGATTTTCAGGATCGGTGGTGCTCAGGCGGTGGCGGCGCTGGCTTACGGAACCGCCAGTGTGCCACGGGTTGATAAAATCACCGGGCCGGGCAACATCTATGTGGCAACGGCAAAGAAGCAGGTCTTCGGCCAGGTCGGTATCGATATGATTGCCGGACCGAGTGAAATTCTGGTGATCAACGACGGCAGCGGCAACGCCGCCCACATTGCCGCTGATCTGCTCTCGCAGGCGGAACACGACGAACTGGCCTCGGCGGTGCTGGTCACCAGTTGTGAGCAGATGGCCCAGGCGGTGCAGCAGGAGGTGGAAAAGCAATTGCAGCAATTGCAGCGTGAGACAATCGCCCGCAAGTCGATTGACGCTTACGGCGCGATCATTGTTGCCGCTGATCTTGACGAGGCGATCGCTTTTTCCAATCGCATCGCACCCGAACACCTGGAGTTGGCGGTGAACGATCCATTTGCCATCCTCCCCAGAATTCGCCACGCTGGAGCTATTTTCATGGGGCACCACACGCCCGAAGCGGCCGGTGATTATCTGGCCGGGCCAAACCATACCCTGCCAACCGGCGGCACCGCACGCTTCTTCTCACCGTTATCGGTGGAGGATTTCGTCAAGAAATCGAGTATTATCTCCTTTTCTACGGGAGGTCTGAAACGGCTTGGAAAGGATGTTGTCCATCTCGCCGAGCTGGAAGGGTTGGAAGCGCATGGGCGATCGGTGTCGTTGCGGTTGCATGATTCAGATTAACCACAGAAACACAAAATTAACCACAGAGACACAGAGACACAGAGAGAAGGCAAAGACAGAATTTAGAATTCAGGAGATAGAATCCAGAAGAAAGACTACACCTCCTGAATTCTATATTCTATATTCTGAATTCAAAATTCCCCCTCTGTGTCTCAGTGTCTCTGTGGTAAAAATGTAAGCTTCGAAAAGAGGATATTATGACCAGATCAGCCACGATCGAGCGTGAAACCAAGGAAACCGCCATCAGTATTACCCTGAACCTGGATGGTAGCGGTCAGCATCAGATCGACAGTCCGGTGCCTTTTTTCAACCATATGCTCAGTGCCGTGGCCCGTCACGGATTTTTTGATCTGACCGTCAAGGCGACGGGCGACATCGAGATTGATGCTCATCATACGGTCGAAGATACCGGCATAGTCCTCGGCGAAACTTTCAAGAAGGCCCTGGGCGACAAGGTCGGGGTGCGGCGTTTCGGCCGCGCGACCATGCCGATGCATGAAGCCCTGGCTTCCGTGGTGATCGATTTTTCCGGGCGTCCGTTTCTGGTGTTCAATGTTGATCTGCCCAAAGCCAAGGTTGGTGAATTTGACACCGAACTGGTTGAGGAGTTTTTTGTTGCCTTCTGCAATCACTCCGGCGCTAATATCCATGTAAACCTGGCCTATGGCGACAATCTCCATCATATCATGGAGGGGATTTTTAAAGCCTTCGGCCGGGCGCTGGATGAGGCAACCGGTATTGATCCCCGCATCCATGGGGTTCTGTCGACCAAGGGCACATTGGAGTGATATTGACCTGTGCCAATTGACGGGCAGCTACTGCGTTTGCAGGCCGGTCTTGTGGCATCCAATCCGAGGGACGCGACAGTTTCCTGTGGGGCCCTCCATGGCCGCTTGGCTGTCGCCATCCATGGCGACAGACCCCCTCGTCATGGAAACCACAAGCCCTGCCTGCAATGTGGCTGGATACTTAGAGTGGACAGTTGAACAATGATCAACATTATCGACTATGAAATGGGCAATCTGCGCAGTGTTGCCAATGCTTTTGAGCACCTGGGACTAAAAGCGCGGATCAGTTCTGATCCGCGGGATATTATAAGCGCTGACAAGGTCGTGCTGCCGGGGGTCGGGGCCTTTCGTGATTGTATCGACAATCTGCGTCAGGGCGGTTTTGTTGCGCCCTTGCTTGAACATATCGACCATGGCAAGCCGCTGCTCGGTATCTGTGTCGGGATGCAGATGCTCTTTGACGAGAGCGAGGAGTTTGGCCGTCACCAGGGCTTAGGGTTGATTCCCGGGCGGGTGGTGCGTTTTCCTGCGGACATGGTTGAGCAGGGGGAGCGTCTCAAGGTGCCGCACATGGGGTGGAATACCCTGACGCTGCGCAAGCCTTCACCCCTGTTCAAGGGGATTGCCGACGGCAGTTACGTCTATTTTGTCCATTCCTACTATTGCGCCGCTCAGCGGCAGGAGGATATCGCTGCGAGTTGTCGCTATGGCGCTATCGACTTCTGTGCGTCCTTGTGGCGTGACAACATCATGGCAACCCAGTTTCATCCGGAGAAAAGCCAGGATCTGGGTCTTAAGATTTTCCGCAACTTTGGAGACTTGTAGTGATTATTCTACCGGCAATCGATTTGAAAGGCGGGCGCTGTGTGCGCCTTGAACAGGGGCTGATGGACAAGGATACGGTCTATCATGACGATCCGGCCGCCCAGGCGCTCATCTGGCAGGAACAGGGTGGGGAATACCTGCATATCGTTGACCTTGACGGCGCTTTTGCCGGAGTACCGAAGAACCGCGAGGCGATCAGGGCGATTGTCGCTGCCATCGCTATCCCCGCCGAACTCGGCGGTGGCATCCGCGATCTGGCGACCATCGAAGCCTATCTCGAACTGGGGATCGAGCGGGTGATTCTGGGCACTGTCGCCAAGGAAAATCCGGCCCTGGTACAAGAGGCCTGCCGGTTGTTCCCGGGGCGGATCGTCGTCGGCATCGATGCAAAAGATGGCCTGGTCGCCATCCGTGGTTGGGCTGATGTCACCGAGAAAAAGGCCACCGAACTGGCAAAAGAGCTGGAGGGGTTCGGGGTGGCGGCCATCATCTACACCGATATCGCCCGCGACGGCATGATGCAGGGCCCCAATATCGAAGCGACCAAAGCCCTGGCTGAATCGATCAGTATTCCGGTGATTGCATCGGGCGGGGTCTCCTCCCTCGCTGATATCCGCAACCTGCTCGCCATCGAAGCATCCGGGGTCAGCGGCGTGATTACCGGCAAGGCGATCTATACCGGCGCCCTTGACCTGCGCGCAGCGGTGGCCTTGACCAAAGGGACGCCCTGATGCTGGCCAAGCGGATTATTCCCTGTCTTGATGTTAAAGATGGTCGCGTCGTCAAAGGTGTCAACTTTGTCGATCTGCGTGACGCCGGTGACCCGGTCGAGGCGGCCGAGGCCTACTGCGCCCAGGGTGCCGATGAGTTGACCTTTCTCGATATCACCGCCAGCAGCGATAATCGCGGGATTATTCTTGATGTCGTCGCCCGAACCGCTGAACGTGTGTTCATGCCCCTGACCGTCGGTGGCGGGGTGCGCGAGATTGCTGATATCCGTAACCTGCTCAATGCCGGGGCCGACAAGGTGTCAATCAACACAGCGGCGGTTCAGCGTCCTGAACTGGTACGTGAAGCAGCGCAGCGTTTTGGCAGTCAGTGTATTGTCGTTGCCATCGACGCCCGTCGCGTGCCTGGCAGCGATCCGACCGCTTGGGAGGTCTATACCCACGGTGGGCGCAAGCCGACCGGTATTGATGCGGTGGCCTGGGCCAGACAGATGGAAGAATACGGTTGTGGCGAGATCCTGCTGACCTCGATGGACTGTGACGGTACCAAACAGGGGTACGATATCGCCCTGATCCGTACCGTTGCTGATGCGGTCCATATTCCGGTGATCGCGTCCGGCGGCGTCGGCAACCTTGAGCATATCCGCGCCGGTTTTGTTGAAGGCGGCGCCAGCGCGGCTCTGGCGGCATCGATTTTTCACTTTAAAGAGCACACCATCGCTGAGTGTAAAAACTACTTACGAGAGCACGGTGTTGCGGTTCGTCTCTGATGAAAGCAGGAAGCAAATGAATTCTGACAGTACTCCGGCCAATCCTGACATTATTGATGCCGTCTACCACATCATCCTGGAGCGCAAGCAGCTTGGCGCCGGGGAGAAATCCTATGTAAAATCCCTCTATGACAAGGGGCTTGACAAAATTCTCGCCAAAATTGGTGAAGAGGCCACCGAGACGGCGGTTGCCGGTAAAGGGGGGAACCCCGATGAGGTGGTTTATGAAGCCGCTGATCTGATTTTTCATTTGCTGGTACTGCTCGGTTATTATGAGCTGCCGCCGGAAAAAATCTACGCCGAATTGCGGCGACGCTTTGGTATCTCCGGTATCGACGAGAAGGCTTCGCGCTAGCAGTCTGAGGTGTCAGACTGCCATTCTCAAATATGAGATTTCAGATGTCAAATTCATATTCTTCCGCGTCCATGACAGGCTGATACTCTATTTCCTCTTTTCCGAAAATCATTGAGAATCTTCCCTTATAGTATAGAATATGGAGCGATTGTTTCGCTTTGTAGATAATCTTTGATCATTTTGTTTTGCGGGAGATCTCATGACTAAAACGCCGCCGAATCCCCCTGTCACCAACGAGAAAAGCCCTCACGAACTCAAGCTGCAGCTCCTCGATAAAACCTTGAAAAAGAGCCAGTACCAGCAGGATGCCCTGATTGAGGTACTGCACACGGCGCAGGAGACCTTCGGCCATCTGGACGAAGATATTCTCGACTACGTGTCAATTCAGCTCAAACTGCCTCCAAGCTGGGTTTACGGTGTTGCCACCTTTTATAATTTCTTCTCCCTCGAACCGCAGGGGGATCATGTCTGTGTTGTCTGCATGGGCACTGCCTGCTACGTCAAGGGAGCCGGAGATATCGTCGCCCGCATTGAGCAGGAGTTTGATATGAAGGCCGGAACAACGACAACGGATAATAGACTTACCCTGATCAGTGCCCGTTGTCTGGGCAATTGCAGTCTGGCTCCTATGCTGACCCTGGATGGAAGTGTTTTGGGTAAACAAACTCCTGACAGCACTGTCGCAGCCGTTAAGGAAAAAATCAGCTCATCCTCTGTCGTTGGTGAGGAGACATCATGAATTCAGCCGATCTGCAACATCTCGCCGAAGAAGAGCAGCAACGTCAACAGCAACTGAATCTGAGATTGTTTCTATGTTACAGCACCCCCTGTCTTTCCGCCGGCGCTGATCTGGTTAAAGTTGCCCTGGACGAATTAATCGCCGGTCTCGATGAAAAGCAGCGGCCGGACCTGGACATTGTCGCCACCGGGTGTATGGGCCCTTGCAGTCGCGGGCCGTTGTTGCGGGTTGTTGAAAGAAATGGTTCAGAGAAGATTTTCGAAAAGGTAACCCCCGAATCTGTAAGGGAAATCATCGGTTCCTTCCTGGCCGACCGAGCTCCGTCCGTCGAGCCTTTGCCGGCAGATTTCGCCTTTTTCTCACGGCAGACCCTGATCGCCCTGGAGAATAACGGTTGGGTTGATCCTGAGCAGATCGTTCACAGTATTGCCCGTGGGGCCTATAATTCCCTCGCCCATGTATTGCATGAAATGACATCGGAACAGGTGTGCAGTGAGATTACCCGTAGTGGCTTGCGCGGTCGTGGCGGTGGCGGTTACCCGGCCGGCGTGAAATGGGAGCTGGTACGTAAAGCCCAGGCCGAACGCAAGTTCGTCGTCGCCAACGGTGACGAGGGAGACCCGGGGGCCTACATGGACAGGACGATTATGGAGTCTGATCCGCACCGCGTACTCGAAGGAATGGCGATTGCCGGCTACGCCGTCGGGGCGGAGCAGGGTTATATCTATGTGCGTGGTGAATATCCCTTGGCGGCAGCGCGCCTGGCCAAGGCCATCAAAGATGCTGAACGGCATGGACTGCTCGGCAGTAGGGTACTCGACAGCAGTTTTAATTTTCGCGTCGATTTGCGCGTTGGTGCCGGAGCCTTTGTCTGTGGTGAAGAGACAGCGCTGATGACCTCGATCATGGGGCGGCGCGGGCAACCGGTACCACGGCCACCTTACCCTGCCCAGAGCGGTCTGTGGGGTCTTCCAACCCTGATCAATAATGTTGAAACTTTCGCCAGTGTCGCCCCGATCATGCGTCATGGTGCCGAATGGTTTGCCGGTTTTGGCACTGAAAAAAGCAAGGGGACCAAGGTGTTTGCCCTCTGTGGTGAGGTGGTCAATTCGGGGCTGATCGAGGTGCAGATGGGCACCAGCTTGCGCGACATTGTCTTTGAGATTGGCGGCGGCCTACCCGATGGCGGAACATTCAAAGCAGCTCAGACCGGTGGTCCCAGTGGTGGTTGTATTCCGGCGCAACATCTCGATACTCCGGTGGATTACGAGAGTTTGCAGGCTCTAGGATCGATTATGGGATCCGGCGGGCTGATCGTCATGAATGAGACCAGTTGCATGCCGGATGTCGCCAAGTTCTTCATGGATTTCTGCATGGACGAAAGTTGTGGCAAGTGTGTGCCTTGTCGGGTTGGAACAGTGGAGATGTACGAACTGCTTCAACGAATTACCAACGGCAGCGCCATGGACGAAGACCTGCAAACCCTGGAAGAACTCTGTCATGTAGTGCAGGAAACCAGCCTCTGTGGTCTGGGGATGACGGCACCGAACCCGGTGCTCAATACACTTCAATACTTCCGCGATGAATATCTTGCCCACATTCGTGACAACCAGTGCCCGGCCGGAGTTTGCCGTCTGGACCAGATTCCCCTGTTGAAACTACCGGAACATGCCGAGCAACTGGCAATTTTTAAGGAGGAACCCTGATGTCGGTTATCACTCTGACCATTAATGGCGAGCTGGTCAGTGCCCGTAGCGGCCAGAATCTGCTTGAGGCTATCCGTGACCAGGGAATCAAGCTTCCAACACTCTGCTATCTTGATGGTCTCAGTACCAGGGGCGGGTGCCGGCTGTGTCTGGTCGATATTTCCGGCTATCCACGTCTGCAGACGGCCTGTACGACCACGGCAACGGAAGGCATGGTGGTGGTGACCCACAATGAAAAAATCAATCGTTATCGCAAGATGATCCTCGAGCTGACCTTTGCTGAACGCAACCATACCTGTGCCGTGTGCGTCAGCAATGAACATTGTGAGCTGCAGACTATGGCGGCCGAACTGGGCATGGACCATGTTCGTTACGATTATCTGAACCCGCAGTTGGGAATCGACATCAGTCATGAAAAGTACGGAGTCGACCACAATCGCTGTATTCTCTGCCTGCGCTGTGTGCGCGTCTGTGATGAGGTGGAGGGTGCTCATACCCTGGATGTGCGGCATCGCGGGATCAACAGCCGGGTCATCACTGATCTCAACCGACTCTGGGGCGAAAGTGAAAGCTGTACCGAGTGTGGCAAATGTGTCGAGGTTTGTCCCACCGGAGCACTCTTTGATAAAGGGATGTCGGTTGGCGAGATGAAGAAAAAAACAAACTTTTTGCGGCGAATTCTTGATGGACGCGAAAAAAACCAGTGGAATCGCTGATCACTAAAAGGCTGTGAATGATGAATGAAACACTGAAAAAAAAGCGCCTGGCAACGGTCTGGCTGGGGGGCTGCTCCGGCTGTCATATGAGCCTGCTGGATATTGATGAGGCATTAATCGCTCTGGTGGATCGTGTCGACCTGGTTTATGGTCCTCTCGTTGATGCCAAGGAATACCCCGAAGATGTCGATATCTGCCTGGTTGAAGGAGCAGTCACCAACGTCGAAAACCTCGAATTGGCACGTCATATCCGTACCAATACCCGTACCGTGGTCAGTTTTGGTGACTGTGCTGTTACCGGCAATGTCACCAGTATGCGTAACCGGATACCGATCAGTGACCTGCTCAACGCGGTCTATCACGAGGCAAGCGCCCCCATTGGTGTTGAAGCCCTTAAGGTGTTACCGGCATTGCTGAAAAAAGTGATACCCCTGCATCAGGCGATCAGGGTTGATCTGTTTCTGCCCGGGTGTCCGCCGGGTTCGGAGCGGATTACTGCAGCATTGAATGCGCTGCTTGACGAAACTGAGCTGGATCTGCAGCCGCATATGCGCACATTCGGTTAGCGGAATTGCAGCTTTTAGAGGAGATGACATGGCAGCTGACATGAAACAAAAAGTAACAATTGAACCGGTCACGCGGATTGAGGGGCACGCCAAAATCACCATCGATCTGGATGGTGCCGGTAAGGTTGCCGATGCCCGTTTTCATGTAACCGAGTTCCGCGGCTTTGAAAAGTTCTGCATCGGCCGCAGTTTCTGGGAAATGCCGGGTATCACCGCGCGGGTCTGTGGAATCTGTCCTGTCAGTCACTTGCTGGCGTCGAGCAAGGCCGGTGATGCCATCCTTGGTGTGCGTACGCCGGCTCCGGCTGTTACCCTGCGGCGATTGATGAACTATGCGCAAATGGTGCAGAGTCATGCTTTAAGTTTTTTTCTGCTCTCCGGCCCCGATCTGCTGCTGGGGATGGATGCTGATCCGGCAGAACGCAACATGGCTGGTCTCATCAAGCTGCACCCCGAGGTTGCGCGGGCCGGGATTCGTCTGCGTGCCTTCGGTCAGGCGCTGATACGTGCCCTTGGTGACCGCAGCGTACATCCCTCCTGGTCTGTTCCCGGCGGGGTTCGCAGTACGCTCAAAGAGGAAGATAAAGGACACTTTCTGGCCCAGTTGCCGGAGATGTACAGTACCCTCGATACCGCCCTGGATCTGATGAAAGATGCCCTTGACCGCTACGCAAGCGAGCTGGACGCCTACGGTAATTTCCCCAGCCTGTTTGTCGGGCTGGTTAATAGCGATGGGGGGTTGGAGCACTATGATGGCCACCTGCGTATCGTCGACAGCAGAGGGCGGATCGTCGAAGATGGACTCTCCGCCGAGGGTTTTCTTGACCTTGTGCATGAAGGAGAAGAAACCTGGAGCTACCTCAAGTTTCCCTATTATGCCCCTCTTGGACCCGAGAAGGGGATGTACCGGGTTGGCCCCCTGGCGCGTCTGAATGTCTGTGATTTTGCCGGTACTCCACGGGCTGATCGCGAACTCAGACAATTTCGCCATTTCGGTGGTCGCGGCAAAACCGTTAATAACAGTTTTTATTATCACTACGCCCGTCTGGTGGAGATTTTACACAGCCTCGAACGTATCGAAGAAATTCTTGCCGACGACATTCTCGTCGATCACCATATCCGCAGCCGTGCCGGGGTTAATCAGAATGTTGGAATCGGCGTCAGTGAGGCGCCCCGCGGTACTCTCTTCCATCATTACCAGGTGGATGACAATGGCATCCTCGAAAAGGTCAACCTGATGATTGCCACCGGGCAGAACAACCTCGCCATGAACAAGACCATCAAGCAACTGGCCGGTCGGTTTATCAGTGGTGACAAGCTTGACGAGGGGCTGCTCAACCGGGTCGAGCATGGTATCCGCGCCTTTGATCCCTGCTTGAGTTGCTCCACCCACGAAGCCGGACGGATGCCCCTGCATCTGCAATTACGGGATGTCTCAGGCGCTCTTCTGGATGACATAAAGCGCGGCTGATGTGGCTGATTATCGGCTATGGAAACATCCTGCGCGAAGATGATGGTGCCGGTTTTCATCTTGCCGCCACTCTGGCGACAAATATCTCCCCTCGATTGGCGCGGATACTGGCCGTCCACCAGTTGACTCCTGAGCTGACTCTGGAGCTGGCCAAAAAGGATGTGGATCGCGTGTTGTTTATCGATGCGCGACGCGGTCAGGACCGGCCCCTTCTCATGTATCAACTTGAGCCTCTGGCGACTGTCGGCAGTTGCGGCCATCAGTTAACTGCAGACCTGCTCTTGCATATGACCCATTCCCTTTACAGCCCCTCCCTAAAAGGCTGGTTGCTGACCTTGTCGGCACAGCGGATGGGCGTTGGTGATACCCTGAGTGAGGTAACCCAATCTGCCATGTCTCTGGCCGGCACCATGATAAAAAAGCTCGTAGCAGCCGATTTTTGTTCACGGAAGTTGCAAAAGTAGCTGCAAAATAAAGAAAACTTGCGGCTGACACCTGTTTTGTGATAATTATACCAGTGAAAAAAGGACATAGAGAAGTGGGTTTTAGTTGCAGACTCGCATCGTCCCACCGGATAAATATTGTCATTTGCTGCCGATAAAGCGGCTACTGTTATTATCAG
>SLDV01000168.1 GCA_007125165.1 Geobacteraceae bacterium
ATTCACACGGCCATGATTCACACGGCCATGATTCACACGGCCATGATTCACACGGCCATGATTCACACGGCCATGATTCACACGGCCATGATTCACACGGCCATGATTCACACGGCCATGACCACAAAGATGGACACCATGCTCATGGCAGCTATGATTATCACATCTGGACCAGTCCGCTAGTGGCTAAAGAGATGGTCAAGGTGATTGCGGACACACTTGCAGCAGTGGACCCGGCACATGCGGCGATCTATGCGGCCAATGCTGCCACGCTGACCACCAGGCTTGATCAGTTATATCATGAGGTCAAGGATCGGTTGCGATCGGTGGCTTCAGTGCCATACATCGTTTTTCATGATGCGTATCAGTACTTCGAAAGAGATTTTGGTTTGAATGCCGTCGGGTCGGTAACCATTGATACCGAACGCACACCTGGAGTGCGGCGGGTACAGGAGGTCAGGGATAAGATTGTTGAGCTTGATGCTCGGGCAGTGTTCAGTGAGCCTCAATTCCAGTCACGGATTGTCGCTACGGTGATCGAAGGGACCGGAGCGACAACGGGGGTTATCGACCCGCTGGGAGCCGATCTGGCGGAAGGGCCGGAGGCGTATTTTTCTTTGATCAGAACAATGGCGACAGGCATCCATGAAACATTAAAGCAATGACAAGGAAACCGCCCTGTCATAAACAATCTGGTGGCAGGGCGGTTTAGCAAAATCTGGTTATCTGTTTGACTCCAGTCATCCAGGATGAGCACCGCCCATCCACGAAGCTCTCCGGCACAACTGGAGTGGACAATTTACAGTTAGCAACATGACATCACCTGATTAGAACTAGTCTTCCGTAGATGCAATCTTATCCCCTCTCCCTGAGGGAGAGGGCCAGAGTGAGGGGGAGGTTTTGACCATTCCAGGCCCCCTCACCCGGCTTTCAGTCACCTTCTCCCCCAGGAGAAGGGTTCAAGCGGAAGATTGGTGCCAATCAGTTTACATCATATCAATCAGGCGTTGCTCGGCAGCGAGACAAGATCGTTAAGAATTTTCATTGCCTCATGCATATAGGGGTCGTCCGCAAGGACTTCGGTCAGCGCCTCTTCCCTGCTTTTATCTCCGTTATCTACCTCCGGTGATATCATTCCATGGGGAGTGAAGCTGATTTGTTCCTCCTGTAATTGGCGTCGCTCCTTCAGCATATCCTCCAGCAGCAGTGATTGCATTGTCTGCTCTCGCCGTAGCCCGGCACGCTGAGCTGCACTCTTGATGTTGTGAAACTCCTCACTTTCACTGACCCGCTGCTGACTGCGTTGACGCAGGATATCAAGCCGGTTCGGCGTTCGTTTCCAGGGAATGAAGGAAACGGAGGCAATGTGATCCCAGGGCAGGGCATTTTCCATGTACCTTTCTCCGCTCTCCAAACCGTCGAGCCGCGAGGGCAGAATAATGTCGGGTATGATTCCTCTCTCCTGGGTAGATTCCCCGGTGACCCGGTAAAATTTTTGAATCGTTACTTTGGCGGCACCCAGGGGCATGTATTGAGACATGCCACGCAGCCTGACAAAGCGATCCAGATCAAGCACCGCCTGCACCGTCCCTTTGCCGTGGGTATGTTCATCGCCAACAATCAGGGCACGGCCGTAATCTTGCAGGGCCCCTGCGAGAATTTCCGAAGCTGAGGCACTGAAGCGATTGACCAGCACGATCATGGGTCCGTCATAGGCGAGATTTCGATCGTCGTCCCGCATGGAACGGATGGAGCCGGAACTGTCACGCACTTGAACCACCGGACCGCCATCAATAAAAAGGCCGGTTACACTGACCGCATCGGCGAGGGAGCCACCACCGTTGTTGCGCAGGTCAAGAATAAGCCCGGTAATCCCCTGTTGCTGAAGTCGAATCAACTCATTGCGGGTGTCATCGGTACTGTTACGTTCAGTTTTGCCGCTGTGATCACGGTAGAATGAGGGGATTTTCACATATCCGATACGGGCCCCATTGACGCCTTCGATGAGTGTTCCCCGGACGAAAGAGTCTTCAATTTCAACTACATCGCGAATGATCGGAATAATCAGCCGCCGTCCGTCCGGTTTGCGTACCGTCAGGCGGACTTCGCTTCCCTTTTCCCCCCGGATAAGTGACACGGCATCGCGCAGGCGCAGATGGGTGATTTCTACCGGCTCAGCCGTTCCCTGGGCCACCTTGAGGATGATGTCGTCAGCTTCAAGTTGCCCCTGACGGGCGGCGGCGCTGCCGGGAATGACCCTGACAACACGAATATACCCATCATCTTCGCGCAAGGTAGCGCCGATCCCTTCAAGTGATCCACTCATCTGGATATCAAAGTCTTCCTTGCTGGTGGGTGGCATGTAATTGGTGTGGGGATCGTAGGCGCGGGCAATGGCGTCAAGATAACGATCGTAGTGATCCTGCTCGGTTTCGGCGAGCATACGAGTCAACAGGGTACGGTGTGATCGGCCAACATTTTCGCGGGCCTGCTCGAGTAGTTCGGCGTGGGTTATGTCGTCAACGGGTAGCAGGTCACCATCATCGTCAAGACCGATTTCATTTTCGCGCAAACTGATATAACGGCTTAATATCTGAAATTTGATGTTTTTGCGCCAGCGTTCGCGCAGTTCCGAGAGGCTGCCGGCAAATTCGTACTTTTCCGAATCCGTTTCGATATAATCAGGTTCATCAGGGTCGATGGATTCGGCAAGCAAATCGAGTGTAATGGTTTCAACCTGTCTTATCCGTTCGTGAAGAATTTCCCGGCCGGTCAGGGGAAGTTCCAGACGTCCGCGGCGGATAGCGTTATCGATCTGGTTGCGGTGAGCTCGTAGTTGCTCAGCATCTTCCTCAAGAAGAAAGCGCTTTTGTGGATCCAACTGTTTTAGAAAGAGGTCAAAAGCCGTTTGTGACAGACGTGCAGCGCTGATATTCTGATTGTAGTGCTGGCTGCCGAGCTGTTGATGAAGAATGTGACCGAGCAGACGGGCACGGTTGGTATTCAAAGGCTCATCGGCGAGACTGATAGAACCTAAGGGGACCAGGCAGAGCAGGACAATGAAGAAACTGCGAACAACGGCTTTACTGAACAACGACATAAGATCTCCAGCGCCCGACAAGGGCGGATATGAATTGGCTAATGCACAGTGTACCCCTTGGCGGATGTTCATCGCAAGGTTGAATATTGACAGTTCTGTGTGTGCAATAACACAGAATGATGTTGATGATTAAGTTTTGCAATTATTCAGCACCTCACGCAAAAGCGGCTTAAGCCGCGAATGATCGTGTCTCTACCGTCATTTCGGCGCGGAATTCAGCTTTTCTCTCCAGATCCCCGATAGAAATACTCAGGCATGGCGACAGGTGTTGATATGGCGAATAGTTACTCGGGTTTTTTAAAGAGGAATGCGCATCTTTTTGCAATAAGTGCGCAAGATGAGCTCTGCCTGGCTAAGGCGGGACATGCGGTAGTTTTTTTGCTTAACGGCTTCAACATCATCTAGAGATATCTGCAATTGGCGAATTTCCCTGCGCACCAGTTCAAGGTTGCTCAGCAGGGCTTTGAGCTGGTTGGAAGAATGTCCTTTGAGCATGGGCGGAGAAAGCCGAACAAAACCATCGGCAACTGCCTGGGCGAATTTTTTCGGATTAGCTGAGAGCGACATTATTCTTTTCTCCACGGGCATGCGAAAGTCATCGGTTTGCTCTTTTATCCGAACAGCAGAAACGCGAAAAGAGTGACTACCGTGCCCAGCAGGGCCCCGAGAAAAACTTCACGGGGAGTGTGAATTGTCATGAGCAGTCGGCTCTGGCTCACCAGCAGTGCCAGAATCAGGACCAGCAGGCCGATTAGTAACCCCGCTCCGGAGAGCAGGGTTGAAACGGCGATGGAAAAAGCAACGGCTGAATGGCCACTGGGCATGCCGCCGTGCAGAGGAGAACCATGATTGAAGCGCGCCTTGAGCAATATGACCAGAATAATGACAGCAAGCAGAGCGCCGACGGGGACGGTTCCGGCAGGTTCTCTGGTAAGGGTGGTGGAGCTGTCAAAGAGGGGGAAAATATGGCCGGACAGTACCAGGTAACCGAGAATCACTGCACCGACGCTGGTCACCAGAACGGCGCCGGCGGCGACATCTTTGGTCAGTTTGGCGAGTTCATGATAGTCGGGTGAAACCAGGTCGACCAGCGTTTCGATTGCCGTGTTGATCAGTTCAGCAAAGAGCACCAGCAGCGCTGCCAGTACCAGCAGAAAAAATTCCAGCGCTGACACATGGAAGAACAATGCCAGAAAAAGTACCGCCAGAGCCGCCACCAGATGATAGCGCAGGTGACGCTCGCTCTTGGCGGCCCAGAGGATTCCCTCGATGGCACAGTTCAGGCTTTCCAGCCAGCTTTTGGGTTTCATGGTTCCCCTGTATTGCTGCGGCGATCAGATATTGAAATGTAAAAGCTGGGTTTTCCCGCCCCGGGCGCGGAAACCGTGCCCCTACACCAACGCAGAATGCCGGTATTTTTACACCGGGGCAATAACATGTCGTGTCAAAAGCGCTATCCGGTTAAAGATAACAGGTTCAGCAACTGCATACCAAGACCATTTGTGCCGTTTACTTGGAGTATGTAAACAAGGTAGTCTTGCCAGCGATAAGAACGTGACTATTCAACCGTAAATGCCAAAGGATAAACAGCATGAACGATGATATGAATGACAACGAACCTGTGGATA
Organism: Geobacteraceae bacterium; assembly: GCA_007125165.1. Lineage (GTDB taxonomy): Bacteria > Desulfobacterota > Desulfuromonadia > Desulfuromonadales > Geopsychrobacteraceae > Pelovirga. The sequence continues at coordinate 4,729 of SLDV01000168.1, forward strand.
TGGAAGAAGATTTTGCCGCTATGTTAGAAGCCAGCATTGCCGGGGTCGGACAGGAGCTTGAGCCGGGGGCGAAGATAGAGGCGACCATCTTGCAAATGGGACCGGACTGGACTTTTCTTGACGTCGGCCAGAAAGGTGAGGGTGTCCTTGCTTCTGCGGAGCTGCTTGACGCCGAAGGGAACCCGACTGTTGCTGCAGGCGACCTGGTGCCAGTGTACTTTCTCTCGCGGCGTGACGGTGAATTGCGTTTTACCACCAGAATTGGCGGTGGCGGGTCAGGTACGGAGCAACTGCAGCAGGCCTATCAGGCAGGGATTCCGGTTGAGGGGCGGATCGACAAAGAGATCAAGGGGGGGTATGACGTTGCCTTATCGGGAAATGTGCGCGCCTTTTGCCCCTTTTCGCAGCTGGGGTTGCGGCAGGTTGATCCGACAGAAATGATCGGGCGCAGTCTCTCTTTTCGGATTACCCAGTTTGGTGAGCGCGGCCGCAATATCGTCGTTTCCCACCGGGTGTTGCTGGATGAAGAGCGGGCTGTACAGCGTGAATCCTTGCGTCAGACTCTCAAAGAGGGGCAGATGGTCAACGGCACGGTCACCAATCTGCGCGATTTTGGTGCTTTTGTTGACATCGGTGGCATTGAGGGGCTGCTGCCGATCTCAGAAATCAGTTATGGCCGGGTGGAGGATATCGAAACGGTTCTGGAGGTTGGTCAACAGCTTGACCTGATTGTTAAAAAGGTTGATTGGGCCAACAATAAATTCTCTTTCAGTCTGCGTGATACCCTCGCCGATCCCTGGCTTAAGGTGGGGAGCAGCTACCGGGTTGGTGGTCAATACGTGGGTACGGTCAGCCGTCTGGCCCCGTTTGGCGCCTTTGTCACCCTCGAGGAGGGAGTTGACGGATTACTGCATATTTCCAAAATGGGGGAAGGTCAACGAGTGCGCCACCCTCAGGATCTGTTCAAGGTCGGGCAGCAGGTGCGAGTTGTCATCGACAAGATTGATGAGGCCGAAAGACGTATCTCCCTGGCCCTGGCCGAACAGAGTGAAGAGTCCGTTGAAACCAGCTACACCGAGGACTCCGGCGGAAGAGGTCTGGGCACTCTGGGGGAACTTCTCAAGGCCGGTCAGCAGAAAAAAGAGCGCCGTCAGCGCAAATGAGCCGGGAGGTATCACGCTCCGCAGTATTGTTTGTCGTCTGCATGGCGCATTTCCTCATGCCCTTCATGATGTCATCGGTGGGTATCGCCCTGCCGGTGATCGGGCGTGAGTTTAATGCCAGCGCTCTGCAGTTAGGTCTAGTCGAAACAACCTACGTCCTGTCGGCTTCGATTTTCCTTTTGTCCATGGGGCGTTTTGGTGATATTCACGGCCGCCGCCGGGTTTTTCAGGTCGGTCTGCTGGTCTTTGGTTGCATGGGGGGGCTGATTTCCCAGGCATGGTCTATCGAAACCGTTATCGTCCTGCGTTTTTTGCAGGGGATGGGCGGCGCCATGGTGATGGCAACGACCATGGCGATTCTGGTGTCGACCTTTCCGGTGGAAGAACGTGGCAAGGCTTTGGGAATTGCCGTTGCCAGTGTCTATGCCGGCATTTCCTGCGGCCCCTTTTTTGGCGGCATGCTGGTAGAGCTCCTCGGCTGGCGTTCTATCTTCTATCTGATCTTCCCTTTGAGTCTGCTGACCTGGGTAGTGACAAGGCTTAAAATCAAAACCGAATGGGCCGAAGCCAAGGGAGAACCCTTCGACTGGCGTGGCGCCACGACTTACGCCACTGCGATTATGCTGCTGGTGATCAGTGTTACCAATTTAAGCAGCGGCGGCTGGCCCTGGGTTACCCTGGTGCTGGCTAATTTACTGCTCGGGCTATTTTTCTTCCAGCAGTCGCGTAATCCCTATCCTTTGCTTAATGTCGCCTTGTTGCTGAATAACCGGGTTTTTGCCCTGAGCAATCTGGCGGCCCTTTTCAATTATGCTGCGACCTTCGGGGTTACTTTTTTTTTGAGTCTCTATCTGCAGTATGTTAAAGGGATGAGCCCGGCCCAGGCCGGTGTTATTCTGATTATTCAACCTATTGTCCAGACCTTGTTTTCCCCTTTCTGCGGGCGTTTATCCGATCGGATTCCGGCCTCTTATGTCGCTACGACCGGCATGGCCCTGTGTGCCTTCGGTCTGGCCGTCGCCTCGACCCTTCACGCTGACTCTGCCCTGGGGGTCGTTTATCTGCTGCTGATATTGATGGGGCTCGGATTTGCCTTTTTCTCCTCCCCCAACGTCAGCCTGATTATGGGCAGCGTCGAGCCGAAGTATCTGGGCGTGGCATCGGGCCTGAATTCGAGCATGCGCACCCTGGGAATGATGAGCAGCATGATGATCATCACCCTGATCTTCGCCTACCTGATGAATGATCAGCCGGTTACGCTGGCGACCCAACCACAGTTTCTGGCCAGTATGCGTCTGGCACTGCTGATTTTCAGCGGTCTTTGTGTTGTCGGTATCGGCTGTTCTCTGGGGCGGATCAGTGGATGGAGAAAAAAGTCACGGTAAGTGTCGCCGGTCAAGCCCATCGGCGCGGCTGTTGGCACGAATAGTGTAATAAAAATAATGTTTTTCCTGCCACGCTAACTGACACTACGCCCGGAGTTTTTCGATGCGCATCCGTCTGGCTATCAGATACACGATTATTTCCAGCAGCGTTTTGCTGGTGATTATGTTCACCTCCTCCTTTTTACATATCAACAAGGTTCAGAGTGTTTTTTCTGAGACGTCCATCCGTGATGCGGATGCTATTGCCGATCTGATTATCCGCAGCTCTTATCATCTGATGCTTGAAGACAGCAGGCGGCAGATGCAGATGACGATAGAAGATATCGGAAAAAACCCGCGCGTGCATCGCGCCAGAATCCTGGGGCGGGAGGGGGTCGTCAGTTTCTCAACCGATGAGTCCGAGATTGGTACCGCTCTGACCGTGCAGGATGCGAGCTGTTCTTTCTGCCATGTGCCGGGAGAGCCGGTGTTTCTTGATGTGCCGATTGAGGAAAGGACATGGGTTGTTTCCGGCCGCCAATTTTTGAATGTTACTCGCGGCATTTATAACGAGCCCAACTGTTTCACAGCGGTCTGCCATGCTCATCCTCCGGAACAGGAGAAGATAGGTGTGCTGGATATGGTGGTTTCTCTTGACCAGATGGCTTATTTGTCCCACGTTCATCACAACGATGTCCTCCTTTCTACGATTGTTATGCTGGTACTTCTGTCTGCCTGTCATTATCTGATCACCAGGCGTTACATCTGCAAGCCGATTGAGGGATTGCTGAGTCAGACCCAGGCGCTCTCACAAGGAGATCTGAGTGCCCGGGTAGAGAAACTGTCCGGGGATGAACTGGGGGAACTCGGAACGTCCTTCAATCTGATGGCGGCCAATCTGGAACAGGCCCAGGAAGAGCTTAAGGAGTGGGCAGCGACCCTGGAACAGAAGGTTGATGAACGGACGGAAGAGATGTCTGAAATGCAGGGTCAGCTCTTAAGATCGGCGAAGCTTGCCTCCATGGGTGAGCTGGTGGCAGGGATTGCTCATGAAATCAACAACCCCTTAACCGGGATTCTGATGTTTGCTTCACTGTCCTCAAAGAATCCTGACCTTCCCCCTCAGGTCAAGGATAATCTTGATCTGATTGTGGCCGAAACCGGCAGATGTGCAAAAATTGTACGCGGTCTGCTGGAGTTTGCCCGTGAGTCGATACCTGAAAAGAAACCGACTTCTATTAATGCCGTTATCGAACAAACCCTTGAGCTGGTATCAAAACAATCAATTTTTCAGGATGTTGAGATTGTCTGTCGACTTGGGAATAAGGTTCCTGAGATCGAACTGGATGCTGATCAGTGGCAGCAGGTGTTTGTCAATATGGTTATCAACGCCGGGCAGGCGATGCCGGATGGGGGGGTGTTGACAATTTCAACGCATTACTTGGAGTCAGAAAAGGCGTTGCAGGTCAATATTGAAGATACCGGTATGGGTATCTGTCGTGAATATCTGGACAAGATATTTGACCCGTTCTTTTCAACCAAAATCCAGAAAGGGTCTGGCCTTGGTTTGTCAATTTCCTATGGAATCATCAAAAATCATGGGGGGAGCATTGATGTCCGGAGCATCGAAGGTGAAGGCACCTGTTTCAGTATTTTTCTGCCGGTGGAAAATGTCGGACTGGTCAGTAGCCCGGATTAGCGGGACAGATTACCAGATAAAAACAATATTGATGGCTGATCAGTGAGCAGCATGATCTCTGACTGAAATGCCGAGCTTTTTCAACAGGGCCTGGAAGTTTGGACGCAACATGCCTGTTTCTTCTGCGGCCCTGGTAATATTCCACTGGTTTCTCTCCAGCGCTGCAAGAACAAAAGCTTTTTCAACAGGGCCAACCGCCAGTTCGCGTACTTTGCGTTTGGCTTCTTTGAGCTCTTCGCTATTGAGGGGCGTCACAATTTCTTCCGTGTCAGATGTAGAATCCTTGTTGCGTGGCAGTTCCAGGGCATCAAGCTGAATAACCTCTCCCTGGGTTAATACCACCGCTCGCTCGATGATGTTTTCCAGCTCACGCACATTGCCACGAAACGGATATTGGTGCATAGCGATCTGGGCATCGGCCGATAACCCTCTAATTTCCTTGCCGATCTCTTGTGAAAATTTGTGCAGAAAAAAGTTGATTAACAGGGGAATATCACCGTTGCGTTCACGCAGTGGTGGTAGCTCGATGGGAATAATATTAAGGCGGAAATAAAGGTCTTCGCGAAAAGATCCTTCTTTCACCATAACGTCCAGGGCGCGATTGGTGGCGGCAACCAGGCGGATATCGATCGGGATCGCTTTGGTTCCCCCGATAGCGGTGACCTCACGTTGCTGAAGAACCCGTAAAAGCTTGGCCTGGGTGGTCATGCTCAGGTTGGCGATTTCATCGAGAAACAGGGTGCCACCGCTGGCAACACTGAAGAGTCCCGGCTTCGAATGGGTCGCGCCGGTGAAGGATCCTTTGACGTGCCCGAACAGCTCGCTTTCGAGGAGGTTTTCCGGCAGAGAGTTGCAATCAATAGCAACAAAGGCTTCCTGGCTACGCGTGCTGTTGCCGTGAATGGCGCGGGCCACCAGCTCTTTGCCGGTACCACTTTCGCCGGTAATCAGTACCGTACTGTTGGTCGGAGCAACCTTGGTGATGCGCCGAAAAACTTTCTGCATCGGGGCGCTTCTGCCGACAAAAAAGTCTGGAATTCCCTCAATGACAGCATTGTCAGGGTCGTCTCCGGGGTCGCCAAGGTCTTGGATATGTTGACGGATGGCGGATTCAACCTTTCCAACAATAGAGTCAGGAAGAAACGGCTTGGTGAGATATTCAAAGGCACCATTTTTCATGGCATCGACTGCAGAGTCGATGGTAGCAAAACCGGTAATGATGATGACCGGCACGTCCGGTTGAAGAACCTGTATTGTTTTGAGAACCTCAATGCCGTTGAGGATCGGCATTTTCAGATCACTGATGACAACACTGAATGTGTTTTTTTGGAGTTTTTCAAGGCCGATTCTGCCATTGGCGGCAACTTCTACCTGATAACCATTCTGGGTTAATGCCTGACGAATCCCTTCACGAATTATCGCCTCATCGTCAATCACCAGAACCCGGTGTGTACTGGTTTCATCCATACCGATAACATCGCCTTTCAGCACTTTGCTCGGAAACTACATGTGTGTCCTCCCGGGTTTTCCGGATTGACACAAGCTGGAACCATACTGTCAACAATAACTCATGACGCCATCTATCGACTGGCAATTTTTACGCCAACTTGGATTTTCATCAGCCGGGCTTGCCGGTTTGGAACCATCAGGCCGCCAACAGCAGGCAGTCTGAGAGTAAAAGACGTTGTTGTTTTATTGGGTCTGTTATGGGAGCACTTGAAAACACTTAATAGCGTCTCATGTTATTAGCTGGTGTATTGGCAGTCAAGGTTTTCTGACTGTGCTTTCAAGCCGGGATGCAACTCATCAACAATAACTTAAATACAAAAAATTTAACTGCTGATTTAACTGCTGAGGCTTGTGCAAAAGATTGTCTTCCTCGACTATCCTCCCCGGCAATCCAGTATTTATGGGTGCTTAAGGCTTGAGTCCCCGACCAGAAGCGCCTAGAGAATGTCGAATAGTAGACGTATGCATTAGGTTTTCTTTGCTCATTTGATCAGATCTGATGGCCGTGAGGGTGCTTCTGTCGGCAATACACAGATGTATATTTATTTTATCTTTTTGCATAGCCCGCCGTTAAGGGGCCTGTGAAGAGTGATGGCGGAGGTGGTGACGCGATTGTCACATAAAATACGAGCGTTTGTATGAAATCTTTATGCGTATATAAAGTGCATATAAAGTAGTTGTTTATCCTTTTTAGTAGAACAAAGAACCAGTTTGTAATCGATTTATGTATAAAAAAAATATACTCCTTCCCTTGATCGCTACCACCCGTGCTTCTCTCGCCAATTTACAAAAAACCTATATAAATCAGACTTTTATCATTTTTCAAAAGAAAAAGTTCCAGGCTGGCATATCCTCTGCACTTGCCCGCAATGACTCTTGAGGTCCCAACGGAAAAAAAGAAACGCTTTAAACCATTAGCCAAAGAGGTACCGAAATGATCGATTTTTTTCTGAATGTTGGACATGTTGAACAGATTTATACCGTGGTGGACTTCTATACCTACATCAAAGGACTTGAGTATCTCATCTGTCTTTTGTTGTTTGCCACTTTCCCGATTTTTTATCGCTACATCCATGGGGGCGACGATTACTAGCAATCCCCTTTGGGGCGAGAAATCTTCACTATTCTCTGTTCCCTGTCATTTGAGTGGAGCAATAGGGTGATACACACAAGGAGCTGAAACGATGATTAATAGCGGTAAAAAACTGATGACAGGACTGGCCGGACTCTTGTTCTGTTGTCTTGTTGCAGTGAGTTGTTACGCAACGGATTTTTTTCCGGAAACAATAGAGATGAATGTGCTGACAGATTTGTATGGAGGAGTCGTCTTTGATCACGATCTGCACGTCATGATCACTGAAGGTTGTGCAGTTTGTCATCACCACACTACCGGAACTCCGGTTGTAGATTCTTACTGTGCCAAGTGCCATGCTGATGAGGGTCCGGTGGAGACGGTTTCCTGCCAGGGCTGCCATACACTAGAACCTGTCACCGCACAAAGCATGCGTGAGCAGAGAGATGTCTATCGTTACCATGATGACAAACCAGATTTGAAAGCGGCCTATCACTTGAGTTGTCTTGGTTGTCACATGGAGTTTGGTGCCCCCGCTGGATGTCAGGATTGCCACGCTCGTACAGAAGCTGGGGATGCGTTTTTTCGCTCGGGCCAATTTGCCCCGGCAGGCTCCGCTGTTGGGCCAGCACACTGATGCTCTCAAGGGGCAGCAAGTACTAAAATCAAGGAGAAGTGGTCATGAGTAAAATAACACGCAGAAAATTTCTGGCCGGCAGTGTGGCAGGAAGTGCCGCCATTGCGATGGCGCCAACCAAAAAAGCTTTCGGGGCGAACCTAGAAGGATTTCCTGACGGCATGGGGGTGCTGGTAGATTTGACCAGATGTGTTGGCTGCCGCAGTTGTGAGGCGGCCTGCAACAAGGAGCAGAAACTCCCGGAGCCGGATAAGTCTTTCGATGATTTTTCGGTTTTTGATGAGCGTCCCCACGGGGAACACCGGCGCCCGACAGAAAAAACCTACACCGTTGTCAATCGCTATGACCAGACGAAGACAGAACCGGTTTATCGGAAAATTCAGTGTAATCATTGCAACGAGCCGGCCTGTCTGACCTCCTGTTTTGTCAATGCCTATAAAAAAACACCAGAGGGAGCCGTTATTTACAACGATAAAGTATGTGTCGGCTGTCGTAATTGCATGATTGCCTGCCCTTTCAATATTCCCGCTTTCAGTTACAGCTCAGCGCTTAATCCGATCATTAAAAAGTGTATTTTCTGTTACGACACCCGGTTAAAGGATGGCCAGGTTCCCGCCTGTGTGGAGAGCTGTCCTCAACAAGTCATGTTGTTCGGTAAACGCAAGGAACTGATCAGGGTTGCCCACGCTCGCATCAGAAGAAGTCCCGGAAAATATGTCGATCACCTTTATGGTGAAAATGAGGTTGGCGGTACCGGCTGGCTGTATCTTTCTGCTGTTCCCTTTAAGGAGGCGGGGTTCAACGTCTCCCTACCCAACGAGCCGATTATCAATAATGTTAAAGACTTTCTTGCCATCGTTCCGATGGTTCTGGCGATCTGGCCGGCGCTGTTCACCGGTTTTCATCTGCTCTCCACAAAAGGAAAGTCTCATGGACATGGAGAAGGTCACAGCCATGAAGAGCAGGAGGAACACTGACAATGAAGAAGTTAGCTGAAAATGGCATTCAACCACATGATGCTGAGATGAAGTCAGATGGCCGGAAGTGGAGCCTGATGGAAAAGCTTCTGCTGGGGCTGACATTAGATCAGTATCTCCAGCAGGTCGTGCGTAACAAGTTTAATTGGCTGCTGGCATTGATTTTTGCGATTGGTATTCCGTTAATTGTTTATCGTTTTATTTTCGGTCTGGGTTCTGTTACCCACAGTTCATATGATTATCCGTGGGGACTGCTCCTCGGGTTTGGTTTGTTCTGTATGGTCCCCTTGTCGGCATCAGGATTCATGCTGGGAACATCGGTGGAGCTTTTCGGCCGTCATGACTTTGAACCCATAGAGCGTCTGGCATTGCTGAACGGATTGCTAGGCTACTTGTTTGCCGTTGTTTATCTGCTGGTTGATCTTGGTCAGCCCTGGCGTCTGGCTTATCCGATGGTATATTCATTCGGGCCGGCAGCGGTGCTTTTTCTGGTCGGCTGGCACGTTGCTACATATCTGTCGGTGCAACTTGCCGAGGTGTCAACAGCCTTCTTCGAGTGGATCGGCTTCCGCCGGGGTTATGAATTTATCCGTAAGGGCACCGTCGGTCTGACTGTTGCCGGGGTTATTTTGTCGACACTTCATCAGGGAGCATTGGGAGCACTCTTTGTTTATGCGCCTGGAAAGGTTCATCCGCTGTGGTACTCAGCCTCTTTCCAGTGGATTCACTTTTTCGTATCTTCCATACCGGCGGGTCTATGCATGGTGATATGTGTCAGTACCGTTGTCATATACACAATGAAATGGCGCTGTGATCAACGTTTTATCGATAACCTCGACAGAATCACCATTTCCCTGGCCAAGGGAGCGGCCATGGGGCTGATTACCTATCTGTTTATCAAGTTTCTGGCCGTCGCCCATGATAATGAATGGGCTTATCTTACTACCGGCTGGGGCCTCTGGTGGCTGATTGAGATCGGCTTCGGCGTTATTCTCCCCCTGATTCTTTTGTCCATCGGAATTCATCATAAAAATGTCAATCTGTGCCGGATAGGAGCATTGGTGACCGTGCTGGGGGTTCTTCTCAATCGACTCAACACCTCCCTTATCACTTTTAATTGGCACCTTTACCAGGAAGTTCCCCACATTTTAGAAGTTATTATTTCAATAACGATTTTTGCCATTTACATCATGACCTACCGGTTCATTCTAAACCGATTACCGATATTGTATCAATTCAAGTCACGGGCCGATGCTTAGGGCTCGGGTCAAATAGAAGTCCGGTTGGCGGGACAAGACCTGCCAGCCGGACTTCTTTCACATACGACGCGACGGTGTAAGGAGTCTCTTATGTCTGATAACCTGATCGCCAGAGCCATTGTTCCTGTCACCCTGACGGTGACAGGATTCGTGATTTTCGGCTGTTTGTTTCTATACACGTTTATCAAGGAGGATATGACCGCTGAAGCCGTCCGTCACGTTGACGGTCTTGCCGAGACTGTTGTCAGGGCTACTCATTATGCAATGATGAAAGATGACCGTGACTCATTGCGAAACATCCTTGCCAACGTCAATCATCTTGAAGAAGTAGCGCGAATCAGAATATACGATCGAAAGAGCCAGCCGAAATTTTCCGATCTTGAAGGGGTTACTGCTCCGGGTTCTTTTGCCGTCCGGGTTGATGAGTGGTCGCAAAGCATTGTAACGGGAGACAACCCATATCGAGTTGACACACTTCATCTGGTTGATCATGAAGAGGGTTTTATCGCGGTTAATATGCCGATTCTTAATGAACCGAAATGTTCAACGGCCGCCTGTCATTTTCATGCAGAAGATGAGCAGGTTCTTGGATTTTTAAGCCTCGGCTTCTCCAGTTCGCATCTGGAGAAAACCCTTGCTCTGCTCAAAAGTCGGATGATAGCATTCAGCGTCATGATCTTGTTTTTGACCGTTGTCGGGGTTGCGGCGTTGCTGAGAATGAATCTGTTTCTTCCCATTTTTAGCTTGGCTCGCGACATGGAACTGGCCGTTGGTGGTGTTGTGGAGTCCAATTTGCCCAGACCTAACCGTAAGTTGGGACGCTTAAGTTCGGACTTCCGGTTGCTGGTAAAACAGCGTGACGAAGCCTTGCTGAATAAGGGGGCGACGGATGCAGCCAGAGGGAGCGATGACAGAACCGATCAGGAAGGCGCCAGAAGACCCCTTACCGGACATGGCACCTCTTCAGCAGCAGGTTCAGGGGAAAATCAAGCGTCTTGAGCTTCTATCCGGTACCGGGCTCTGGATACTTGCTCTTTTTACTGCGCTTAGTATTGGTGCGTTTCAGAATTTTGAATTTATCCCCTCTCCAGGGGACAGGATCAGAAATATCCTTGGTGCTGGTCCTCCGGTCAGTTATATCAATTGGGCGCTCATCGTGTATGGCTTTTCCGCTCTGATTCTTGTTCTTACCCAGATGGCAAACAACAAAAAGCCAAGCGGGGCCTTGGCGCACTTTGGGTACCTCGGAGCCTTTTATCTTTTCTATCACTTTTCTGACGGGTTGCAGGAAAACTTCTGGGCAATATTTGTTGTTGGAATGACGATTCTTGGTTTGCAGAGCTATCACGTCTGGAACTACTATCACGAAAAAATCCACGAGCAAAAAGAAATCCTCGAAGAGTTGAACAAGTTGGCAAAGTGATTTTTATTATCATCTGTTCCAGTAGCTTCACTCTGCGTTGCCGTCCTCTAACCGATTACCTGCCGTCAGTCGGGCAGCATCCTTCCTCTGTTAAATAATAATCCGCTTTAGTCGTCTGAGTTCCGAGATGTTTCTTTGTCGACTTTTTTTTCCAGGTGCCTGTTGCGCAGCTTCAAATAGGCAATGTGGGCGATGAGGATGAGAAAAATCAAAAAAAGGATAATAACAACCGGCATGGATCTTCCTTTTAGTGTAGCAGATCAGAGTCGTTTAAGTAGAATGGTACCGTAGTTGATTATGCCCTACTTTTCAGTTTTTGAATAGTACTCTCCCTCCCCCGGTCACTTGATTCAGCATGATAATGAATAGGCCGGTAGCCTTGATTATTTGGACAGAGGGATGCTGACTGCTCCAAACAATCAAATTAAGCAGGAAATTCTGGTGGTGGTTGTACGTAGCTTTGCCGTTGAACTTTAGTTTGATAGCCGATAGTATCCGTATTATATCTGCTGTTGGTTTGTAACGAGCTTAAAATATTAGTTATTGCAGAAAGAGTCGGATGGAAGAAAAAAGAACGACACATTCTAAAAATTACGAGACAGGATTAAAGAAGGTGCGCTTTCGGCGTTTGCTTTTGTGGATCGTGATTTTTGCCTACTTGCCGGCCATGATGATAGCTCTTGGTTCTGTTGACTATCGTAAGTGGGGGGCGATCGTATTTGGCAGTTGGATTGTTCTGTTGACACTGTCTGTCGGATTTGCCTGTCTGGCCAGGTGTCCGCGTTGCGGAGAGCTATATCATACCCATGGACCGACTTTTCTGCCGTTACGACGATGCCTTCATTGCTCTTTGCACATCAAGGCTGGTAAAAAATCTCCGGAGGGCGACTTAACAAATCAATAACTGACATATTCAATTTGCTCGCAGTGCTGGGGAGATCAGGTGAATAATTTTGCTGATGTAGAGGTCGAGGAATTACATTCCGGATTACTAAAAATTCGCCAGCGGCGCAGATTCCTGTGGCTGCTGATTCTGGCGTATGTACCGTTGATGATGCTTGCATTGGCCGCCGCTGATGCCCAGTGGGTGGTGGTCGCAGCTTTTGCAGCTTGGCTATTGCTGCTGATTCTGGCAGTTGCTCTCATGGCTCTGGTTCGTTGCCCACGTTGCGGACACTGTTTTCACATGAGTGGCTATTTGTTTCGCCCGGTTCGCAGTTGCTTTGAATGCGGGCTTCATTTAAACGCTGACAAGCGTGCCTGAGATGATCAAACAGGCAAAGGCTCATAGATTTACCCCTCTGCTGGTTAACTGTGATGTCTTTATTGTTGATGCCGGGTCGACCTGCAGATAATAAAAGGATCAACCGATGAATTACTGGCTGATGAAGTCGGAACCAAATGCCTTCAGTATTGATGACTTGGCTCATCGTTCTGATCAAACTGAGCCCTGGGATGGTGTCCGTAACTATCAGGCCCGTAACTTTATGCGTGACCAGATGAAAGTCGGAGATCAGGTGTTTTTCTACCATTCCAACTGCGATGTGCCCGGCATTGTCGGCATTATGGAGGTTGCCGGCAAGAGCTACCCCGACCCGACCGCTTTTGATCCCCACAGCAAATATTTTGACCCCAAAAGTCATCCAGCCGACCCACGCTGGTTTCTGGTGGATGTCAAATACTGCCGCCATACCCGTCGAATCATTCCACTGGCGGAACTTAAAGAGCATGAACCTCTGGAAGGGATGCAGTTGCTGCGCAAAGGTAATCGACTGTCGATTATGCCGGTGACAAAGAAACAGTGGGACTATATTTTACGGCTTGAATAATCAGATATGGATAACGGTTTTTTGCTTCGTAGGGCAGGAGCTGCCGACCAGTGCCGGAGTATGAAACAAATGATGGACGGTGTCCATCCTGCCTGAATGGTTCGAGCGGGAGCTAACATCAGCCTTTTCGTTGACACAAAGTGAGTTGATCAATGACCGTTTCGCATCTTACCCCTGCCCAGTTGGCAGGTCGGTTGGTTGAATGGAGTGCAGAAAAAAAAGACCTCTCTGGTGCCAGGCTTTTTATTTTAGGGTTTCTTGCCGGCGTCTATATCGGTTTCGCCGCCCACTTGGCGACGGTGGTGGCTACAGGTGATTTTGCCTGGATAGGGCTGCAGCAATTTTTTGTCGGGGCCGTGTTCAGTGTCGGACTGATGCTGGTGGTGATCCCCGGTTCGGAGCTATGGACCGGTAATACTATGATGACAGCCGCCTGGCTCGAAAAACGCCTGACCTTGGCGGATATTCTGCGTAACTGGTGCTGGGTTTATCTGGGCAACCTGATCGGTTCGGTTTTTCTGGCCTGGATGATTGTCAGTCAGACCGGCCTGATGGACGGCGCTTTTGGCGGGACTGCTCTGCAGATCGCTTCGAACAAGGTGTCTGAGGAGTTTGCCACTACCTCCCACAACAGCGCTTACTTTTTCCGCGCCATCGGCTGTAACTGGCTGGTTTGTCTGGCAGTGCTGCTGGCCATGGCGGCCAAGGACATCGGCGGCAAAATTCTCGGTATCTTCTTTCCTATCATGGCTTTTGTAGCGGCTGGTTTTGAGCATGTTGTCGCCAATATGTACTTTATTCCCGCCGGTATCTTTGCCAAGGCCCTGCCGGCAGCCCGTGAAGCTTCAGGGTTGGATGCTGCGCTCCTTGATCAACTCAACTGGTGGAGCCTGTGGCAGAACAACCTGCTGGTGGTTACGGTTGGCAACCTGATTGGCGGCGGGCTGTGTGTAGCGGCAGTGTATTGGTGGTTGTATGTGAAAGATAAAACTAAAGACTGACTCTAAATATGGGGTAAATATGGGGACATAATACCAATAAAATTCTGAAATTTTATTGGTATTATGTCCCCATATTTACCCCATATTTAATGCCGGAAACTCGCGTACACAGAGATCGCCGATCTGATTCAGGTCGGTACAGACCAGGATGCCGGGCAGATACATGCCGTTGCGCAGGGCGTAGCCACCGGCGATTAGTTTTATCCGCTCCGGCAGGTTTTTGCGTAGCCGGGCCAGATCCTGCTTTGCCTGACGAGTGGACGAATGAACGCTGAAGGAGATGGCGACTGCGTCAGCGCCGTGCAGTTCGGTCATCTGCTCAACTTCTACCAGAGGAAGTTCCTCGCCAATGATGATACAGTCAAGCCCTTCACAGTGAAACAGTGCCGCAGACAGTAGCAGTCCGAGTTTATGACGTTCACCGCTCAAGGTCAGAAAAACAATCCTGCCGCGTGGCTGTCGCTGAGGATAGAGCTGCTCTTTCAGCAGCTCTGCCAGCGTGTCTGAGAGCAGGTGTTCGCGGGCAATAGAAAGGCTTCCATCAACCCAGCGCCGGTCCATGATGTCTATCAGGGGTACAGCGACTTGAAGAACAAACTGCCGCAATCCCTTCTGTACCAGGCGGTGCCGTAGCTCCTTGTCGATTTTGCCGACGGGAAGCTTTTTGGTCAGATAATCAAGATCATTCTGTTCAACGGGTTTTTGTTGCTGGTGCAGAAAATGCTGACGTTCAGTGGCCGTCATGGCAAATATCTGCTTTGGACGATGACCGAGATTCTGCAATTTCTTAATGATGCGCAGATGCTCGACCTGTTCACTGGGATACAGGCGATGCCCGCGAGCGTCGCGCTCAGGGCGGGGAAAGCCGAAGCGACGTTCCCACACTCTCAGGGTATCAGCGCCGATGCCCAGCTCCTGACTCAGTTGTTGAATTGTTACCATGATTTTGTCCTAGACAATTGTTCACATGTTGAAATAATATATTAAAAACAATTTTTTGAAAACCCCCGACGTGGATAAAAGGAGAATTTTATGGATAACAAGCTGGAGCAACTATTTTACATTGCCCTGGGTGGGGCTTTGTCAATGAAGGAAAAGCTGGAACAAAACAGTGAGGAAATCAGCAAATGGCAAAGTGAAGCAGAGGCAAATGCTCGGGCGTTTCTTGATGAACTGGCAGAGCGCGGCGAGCAGGAAAAAGATCACTTCAGGCAGATGCTCAAAGAGCAGATTAAAGAGGTGATCAAGGAGCTGGACCTGGCGACCAAAGAAGATCTGGCCACACTGAAGAAAGATCTGGCTGCAATGAAGAAAGATCTGGCCACATTGAAAAAGGATATGGATCGCTAGCGTGGATCGTGTTTTTCTTGTCCTGCACCTTTGCCGTCCCGGGCGTAGCTATGCCGTTTTCAGTTTTCTGATGACGGTTTTTCTGCTATTTCGGCGACGTTCCCGCTGGCTGCTGTGGCGTCCTCTGGCACCAGAACCTCTGGTTGAGAATGTTCGCATGCTGGGGGCCAGTTTTCTCAAGCTGGCCCAGGTTCTGGCTACCAGGGCGGATTTTTTTGATCAGGAGTATTTGGCTGCCCTGCGCCAATTGCATGATCGTATGCCTGCCATGACCCAGGTTGACCGGCACAGGGTGTTCAAGCGGGCTTTTCCTGATCCATCAGTGTTTGAAGATTTTGATGATCAGCCGATCGCCAGTGCTTCCATTGGCCAGGTTCACCGCGCCCGTTTGAGGTCCGATGGTCAGGACGTTGCGGTCAAGCTGCTGCGCTGGAATATCCGCGTGCAGGTGCAGGTAGACATTGTTCTGCTCAATCTGTTTCTGCGCTTGTTTCGCCCCCTGTTCACCGACCAGACCCGTCATTCTATCGAATCGGTCTTAAGCGCCTTTACCAGGGTTATACGTCAGGAAGTCAGTATGGCTCAGGAACTGGCTAACCTGGAACTGTTCAGCCAGACCTACATTGACGCCGGAGTGCGTTTTCCGGTGCCGTTCAAGTCATTGTGTAGTGACGATGCCCTGGTGATGAGCTTTGAAGAGGGTGCCCGCATTGATGATGTCCGCCAGATTGAGGCTTGGGGGGTCGATTTTTCCGTGCTGATGAAAACCCTGGTGTTGTTTTACACCGAGCAGATGCTGGTCAAGGGGTTTTTCCACGCTGATCCCCATCCCGGCAATTTGCTGGTGACGGCAGAGGGGGAACTGATTCTGCTCGATTTCGGTATGGTCAGCAGGATTCCCCAGGACATGCGCCAGGCGATGATTTACGCGGTCAAGGCCGCCTATGAGCGTGACTATCAACTGCTGGTTGGTGCGACCCGGCGCATGGGCATGTTGACCGAAGAGGCCGACGGCGCTGATTTAAGTCGAATTGCCGAAAACCTGTTTGCCATATTTGACAGCGACCATCTTGGTGCATCAAGTATGCAGCAGTTGGCTTTCGGCGTGCTTGAGGTCTTGCAAGACCAACCTTTCAAGTTGCCCCAGGACGTGATTTATGTCATGCGGGTCAGCTCCCTGATTGAAGGGTTGGGGACCCAGTATGTCGAAAACTTTAATGGTATTAAGGATATTTTACCGATCCTTAAAGAAAATCTCCCCCGTGCACTGGGGGAAGATCGGGGTGTTATCGACCGGTTAACGCAGGAAGTATCCCGGCTGCCCTTGACCTTGACACAGGCTCGTAAAGTTATTGAACAGGCTGAACAGGGCGACCTGACTGTCCGTATGGCCCGGGCAGATCGCGATTTTCTGATCGAAAAAATGGGCAGTTACCTGCGCCGCCTGGGGCTGATGATTTTTTTCCTGGCGTTGGCCTTTTACTTTCAACAACTGTCGCTCCGATCCGGAACCCTGCTGTCAATCATCAGTCTGGTCCTGGCCGCGTGGATGTTGCGTGACAAAAAATGAACTGAGTATATCCAAGCCACCATCTGCATCAGGAGAAGGGGTCAAGCGGAAGATCAGCGCTATTCAGAAAAAATGGTGAGGTTGTGTAAATGAGTTATGTTGAAAACCATAAAGAGATTATTCTCGAAAACTTAACCGGGTTTTTTGCAGAGCAGTTGGTCGAAGACCCGGCCGGATTGCTTGGGCAGTTGGAGCGCGAGTTGCGCAGCCTTTACGTGCGTCAGGGGAACGATTGGACCGGGCGTGGTGAGATTGGCGATGCCAAGCTTGAAGCAACCATAGCCGTACTTGAAGCGGCGCGGGCCGAGTGCCTGGAACAACTGAAACACCAGAAAAACACCAGGGGGCAATCATGAAAGCGGCAGTGATCGGAGCCGGAGTGGCGGGAGTGACTATCGCTCGTGAATTACAGGATCAGGGCGCGACAGTTACTCTTTTTGATAAAAGCAAGGGAACCGGTGGACGTTTGTCAAGCCGCTCCTGGCAGGGAGGTTGGATCGATCATGGTGCCCCCTATTTTGCCGCCCGGACAGATCAGTTTGCTCGCTATCTGCGCTCCCAGGTTTCGTCACATAGTCTCCAGTCGTGGGAGGGGCGGATTCGCGGAATTCCTAATCAGGATGAACTGCTGGGCTACATAGGTTTCCCACGCAACAGCAGTATTACCCGGTCGTTGCTCGGCGATATCAACTTTCAGCCATCGACCCGCATCGCCAGGTTGGTGCACGATGGTAACAATTGGTTGCTTTTTAATGACGGCGAATCCTTGTTGGGACATTGGGATCTGCTGGTGATAACGGCACCGGCCCCCCAGACCCTTGCTCTGGTGCGCGACCTTCCCGAAATGGCCGATCAGGTGCGAAAGGCCGAGATGGAGGCCTGCTGGGTGGCAGCGGTACAGCTATCTACTCCCCTGAACGAGGCAGCCGAGGTGATGATTGATCCGGCTCCGGGGCTTAGGCGGATTGTCGCTAACAGTGCCAAGCCCGGGCGCAACAATCAAAATGTCTATCTGTTACAGGCTACCGTTGACTGGACGCAGGAACATCTCGAAGACGCACCGCAACAGGTGGGTGCAATGCTGTGCAATTTATTTGTCCGGAGCTTTTCTCTAACAGCGCAGTCAGAACTGTTGTTTGCTCATCGGTGGCGCTATGCATTTACTAAAACACCACTGGGCAAAAACTTTTTATGGAGCCAGGGTTTGCAAATAGGTATTTGCGGCGATTGGTGTATCGGTCGCAGCGTTGAAGATGCCTGGACAAGCGCTATGGCGCTGGCCAGGCAGATCAGTCGTTACGGTGATTGACTGGTAGTGTAGACAACCTCAGGCAGGTGAGATTTTGCACTAAAAATAGTACTGTGCTAGCATCCTGCGATATTTGTTATTGATTCTCATTCTACCGCATGTCAGGTCGGGCAGTCTGAACGTGATTTATTACGGAGCAGGCCAGGACGACAGGCGCGTTGAAGCTGTGTTCCGCAACATTTGAGCATCAGTGGACTGCGTGATCTGGTATCACCAAGCCATAGAGCTTAATCGTCTTCTATTTCTGCTTTCCAGCACTCTGCCGGACATTATTGCCCGAACCTCATGCACAACCTGATGTTGCCTGCTAACGGCAGGGTATTTCTGGAGGTATGTTCTATGGAAGAAAGCAACAAGAAAGACCAGGAAGAAACAACCCTTATTGACAAGATTGACCCGGACGGTGAGGTTTGTCCCATCGATACAGACTATCAGGTGGGACAGGATAACATCCAGTTCAAGTTGGGGCGTTACGGTTTCGATCTTCACAACCCGGTCTTTGGTGTGGCCAGTGTAGGGGTTATTCTTTTTGTCGTCCTGACAATAGCATTTCAGGCCCAGGCCGAACCCCTGTTTGGTGACTTGCGTGGTTGGTTGACATCCAACCTCGACTGGTTCTTTATCGGTGCCGGTAATGTTTTTGTCCTGGTGTGCCTTGGCATCATTGTTTCTCCTTTGGGTCGAGTGCGCCTCGGCGGCACTGAGGCGACGCCGGATTTCAGTTATTTAGGCTGGTTTTCCATGTTGTTTGCTGCCGGCATGGGGATCGGTCTGATGTTCTACGCTGTGTCGGAGCCATTAGCGCATTTCAATAGTGCCTTTGGCGGAATCACTGTTGAAGGTGGTGTCAGAACCGACTGGGCGCCGCTGGCGGGCGCTGCCGGTGATGCTCTGGCGGCGGAACGACTGGGGATGGCAGCGACCATTTATCACTGGGGGCTACACCCCTGGGCGTTTTATTCGGTGCTGGCGTTGGGGCTGGCCCTGTTTTCGTTCAACAAGGGACTGCCGTTGACCGTACGTTCTGTTTTTTACCCCCTGCTTGGTGAGCGGATATGGGGCTGGCCGGGCCACGTTATCGATATTGTGGCCATTTTTGCAACCCTCTTCGGCCTCGCCACCTCTCTGGGCCTGGGAGCCGCTCAGGCCGCTTCAGGTTTGAACTATCTGTTTGACCTGCCTCCGGGAACAACAACCCAGGTGTTGCTGATTGCAGCTATCACTGTAGTCGCGCTAATTTCTGTGGTGGCCGGGGTTGAAGCCGGAGTCCAGAAGTTGTCAAAAATCAATATGTCGCTGGCAGCGCTGTTGATGTTATTTGTTTTTATCGTCGGCCCGACTCTGGCTATTGTGACAGGTTTCTTTTCCAATCTCGGCGCTTATCTTCAGCATCTGCCGGCCCTGGCTAATCCCATCGGCCGTGAAGACAGCAACTTTGCCCAGGGCTGGACAGCCTTTTACTGGGCCTGGTGGATTTCCTGGTCCCCCTTTGTCGGCATGTTCATCGCCCGGGTCTCACGCGGTAGAACCGTTCGCGAATTCCTGGTTTCAGTGCTGTTGATTCCGTCAGCTGCCTGCGTTCTGTGGATGACCGTATTCGGCAGTACCGCCATCAGCCAATTTGTCAAAGATGGGTATACCGCAGCAGCCGAAGCGGCGTTGCCTCTGCAGCTTTTCACCATGCTGGATATTCTGCCGCTGGCTCAGATTACCTCTTTTATTGCTATTATACTGGTTATCGTCTTTTTCGTGACCTCTTCCGATTCCGGTTCTCTGGTTATTGATACTATCGCTGCCGGTGGAAAGGTTGAGGCACCGATCCCTCAACGGGTCTTCTGGGTCACCTTTGAAGGACTGGTAGCCATCGCCCTGATCATTGGCGGCGGCTTGGTCGCCCTGCAGGCCATGGCGGTTTCAACCGGCTTTCCCTTCACCATTCTCCTGCTGATCAGCTGCTGGTCTCTGATCAAGGGCTTGGCTTCAGAGCCGCGTCCCAAGTAACATCAACATCGGATCTGCGGAAGAACGGGATTCCCCGTTCTTCCGCAGATCTCATTATAGTACCTGGGGTTAAATGGAAGTTGAGCTTGTTGAAATTGCCGACCATTTCAGGCGCTATGAACCTTTTGATGCGCTACCGGATGAGGTGGTACAGCAGGTTGCTGCCGGTGTTGAGGTCGCTTATTACCGGGCCGGCAGCACGATTTTGACCTTTGGTGATGAAATCCATGAAGTCTACTTTGTACGTAGCGGATCGGTCGAAGTTTTCCGGCGCAATGGCACCCTCTATAATCGGCTTGAAGAGGGATCGCTGTTTGGCCAGATGAGCTTGCTGATGCATAATCGGGTGCGCTTTCCTGCCCGCGCCCTCGAAGATTCCCTGTTATATATCATCCCAGAAGAGATATTTAATCAGCTCTGTGATGAGCACGATGCTTTTGCTGACTATGTAGAACTGGGAGACCGGGCCCGCTTGCGTCAGACGGTTTCTCGTGCACAACAGACCAACGAGCTGATGCGCACCCGGATTCAGCAGTTGATTACTCGTGAACCTGTGAGCGTTCCGGTGACAGCCAGCGTTTATGAGGCTGCCCGGCAAATGACCGAAGAAGGCGTCTCGTCGCTTCTGATAACGGCTGCTGAAGATTCACACCAGGTCGTTGGAATCATCACCGATCGCGATTTGCGTACGCGTTTTATCGCTGCCGGCTTGCCGCTTAAGGTACCGGTAGCCGAGATCATGTCGGAAGAGCTGATCAGTGTTGAAGCCCAGCAATACGTGTTTGAAGCGATGCTGTCCATGCTGCGTTACAAGATTCACCACCTGCCGGTCATGCGTGATCGGCGTCCTGTTGGTGTCATCGCTCTGTCTGATCTGATCCGTTATGAATCGCAGAACAGCCTGCTGGTGGTAGCGCGGATATTACGCGCTCAGGATGTGGAGGAGCTTAAAGGACTCAAGCAACAGATCGAGGCCAGTTTTGTACGGATGGTCAATGAGGATGCCAATTCGCAGATGGTTGGCAGCGCTATGTCGGTGTTCGGGCGCAGTATCCAGCAACGTCTGCTCGAACTGGCCCAGGAGAAGTTGGGGCCGCCGCCGATCCCCTGTTGTTTTGTTGCTCTGGGGTCAATGGCGCGGGATGAACTCTTGCCGGGTGGAGATCAGGATAATGCCCTGATTCTGGACAATTCATATGATCCTTCCGCGCACGGAGATTATTTTGAGCAGTTGGCGATCTTTGTCTGTGATGGCCTGGCAGCCACAGGGTACCCCTACTGCAAAGGAGGGGTCATGGCGACGACAGAGCGGTGGCGGCAGCCGCGCGAGGTCTGGAGCCGCTACTTTTCCGAGTGGATTGAAAAGCCAAGTCAAGAGGCGCTGCTCAACAGCTCGATTTTCTTTGATCTGGATGGCGCCTGGGGTGAGGTCGAGTGGGTTGAACAACTTAAAGAGCAGGTTGCCAATCAGGCAAAAAAAAGCCCGCATTTTCTTTCCGCTCTGGCTCGTAATGCCTTAAGCCGTACCCCGCCGCTGGGATTTTTCAAGGATTTTCTGGTGGAGCGAGACGGCAAGCATCAGAATTCCCTCGATCTCAAACGTCGTGGTACCGCGCCACTGGCTGCTCTGATCCGTGTTCACGCCCTGGCGGCGGGATCTACTGCACAGAACTCTTTTGATCGCCTCGACCATATTCGTGACGCTGATTTGCTCCCGCTGGGTCGTGCTGAAGCCCTGCGCGATGCCCTTGAGTTCATGTCGGTGGTGCGGTTAAAGCATCAGGCTGAGAACCTGGTGCAGGGAGTGGATGTTGATAACAAGATCAATCCGGAAAGTTTAAGCCAGTTTGACCGGCGCAACTTAAAGGACGCCTTCCAGGCCTTGAGCAACGCCCAGAAATTTCTCAAGTTTCGTTATCCGGCTGAGCGTGGCCCCAGGCGAGGGCGATAAATGCTCTATCTGAAGCCGAAAAAAAAATCTGCCGGACAGGCGGCACCGGACTGGCCGATCCTTTTTGACCAACTGGCAAAAAGCATAACCAACCCCCTTTTGCAAAAGTTTTACCAATCCGGGGTTGTGCCGGCTTCGACGACCCTCGCTGATCTTCCTATGATTGCTCTGGACATAGAAACAACAGGTCTTGATCCGTCTCGTGACGCCATCGTCAGTATCGGCCTGGTTCCTTTTGATCTGCAACGTATTCGTTGCAGGGAAGCGGCCTACTGGGTACTCAATCCGGGAAAACCGCTGGCATCCGGATCTGTGGTGATTCATGGGATTACCCATTCAGAAATTCAGTCAGGCCCGGACTTGATCGAGGTTTTACCTGAGTTGTTGAGCGCTCTGGCGGGCAAGGTGGTCGTGGTGCATTGCCGGCAGATCGAACGCCGGTTTCTCGATGCAGCGCTGAAAGAGCGGATTAGCGAGGGAATTGTGTTCCCGATTATCGACACCATGGAGATCGAGGTTCGTTTTCAACGACAGGGTTTGCTTCAGCGGATTGCCCATTTTTTCGGGCGCAGCCCGGAGTCGATCAGGCTGGCAGCCAGCCGCAGCCGTTACCACCTGCCCCATTATACCCCCCATCATGCTCTGACCGACGCGCTCGCAACGGCGGAACTCTTCCAGGCCCAGGTCGCCTGGCGTTTCAGCCCGCAGACAGCAGTGAGTGAATTGTGGCACTGAACAGCATGGCGCCACTCTACGCCAGTTGAAACAGCCACATCAAGCCAACGGCAACGGCAACCGCAGGCAGCAAATTGCCGACCGGCAAGCGTTTCAACCCGATCAGGTCCAAGGCAATGGCCGTGATCAGCAGCCCCCCGACAGCGTTCATTTCGACAATAACTGCCGGAGTCAGGATCGCGCGACTTATTTCTGCGGCAAGGGTGATGGCTCCCTGGTAGAGAAACAGGGGGATGATGGAAAAGATCACTCCAATGCCCAGCGTTGATGCCAGAGCGATGGACGCAACACCATCCAGAAAGGCTTTGGCGTAGAGAATGGTCGGCTCTTCCCCCATACCGTCCTGCAGTGCTCCCATGATCGCCATAGCCCCGACGCAGTAGAGCAGGCTGGCGGTAACAAACCCCTCGGCAATTCTTCCCATTCCAGAAAAGCGGCGCTGTAGACGCAGGCCGAAAGATTCAAGACGTCCTTCAATGGCCAGGAGTTCACCAATAAGACCACCTGCAATCAAGCTGCCGATGACGATCATGATCTGTTGACTTTGCAGAGCCAGTTGCAGGCCGATTAACAGTACTGCCAGACCCAGACCCGCCATCAGGGTGTTTCTGATAGTAGTGGACATATGACGTCCTGCCCAGCGACCGATCAGCGATCCGATGACGACAGCAATTATATTAACGAGAGTACCCTGAAGCAGCATCTGTTGATCCGCAATGGCATGGTGTGGAGAGCTTCTATGCAGCATATGAGGCTCTCAGATTGATTAACAGCGCGTACCATAGCCTAAAAGAAAGCTCTGGACAAAGCAGAATATCTGAGAACCCTCTGTGCGGGCTTACGAACAGCGTTGCCTCGCGGCCGGCATCAGACATCTGAATTGTCAGCGCCGGGCGGGAAAAGTTCCAGCAGTTTGCGCCGCCGGTAATCAAAAATAGTCTCCAGCATCTGTTCTACCTTAAGGGAATGGACAATGTTTCCTAAAGGTCCAAAAGGCAGAGCGTAGGTGACATGGTCTATCATGGTGGTTCTGTTTTTATCCAGGCTTTCAATTTTGTGATAGTGGTACCAGAGGCGGTAAGGACCAAGGCGCTGTTCATCGACAAACGAAACTCCGTCACGGATATGTTTGATTTCCGTCAGCCACCGGTGGGTACCGAACCACGGAATGCGGATCCGATACATAATGGTCAGGCCGTTGTACATCCGGTCGGGCAAATCACTGACAATCTGGAAATCGAGATCGGGGGGCGTGAGCTGGTTAAGATTTTGAGGGGTTGCAATGAAATCCCAAAGGGTTTCACAGGGGGTGTCGAGAACTATTTCACGGTGAAGTGTATGCATAGTGGATTACCTTCGATCGTAGAATAAGCAGTTGAGCGTAATCTTAAATTATGAGGTGAACTTTAAATGTACACGAAATTGGCCGTAAATACACGTCAGGCAGGCTTTTTCATCTGTCAGTTGCCTCTCTAATTGAACCTCTAACATACTGAAAAGACTTGAAAGCAACCCGACATCCAGAGTAATGCCACCCGATGTCCAATGCAGCGTTGATTTTTCTTGGCTATAACTGAAGACAAATCAGCAAGACCGGCGGAGGAATGAAAATGGCGACAATCGCTTGTTCGGTCCACCGGATTCAACACAAAGGGAGGTTGATATGAAAAGGACTCTGATATTTTTGTTGGCAGCAAGTTTGTTTCTGGTGTCACCCGCGGTTGCATCGGCATCTCGCGGTGGTGGCCATGGTTCAACGACAACCATCAAGAAGGAAACGGTCGTAATTTATAAGACAGCCCAGCAGCGCGACTATCGTTACCACCGGTCGGATCGTCGCGATTACCGGCAGTCGAGAAATTATCACCGTCCGCCGCGTCATGCTCCGGCTCATGGCTACTACAAGAATCATCCATCTCATCGCCATCAGTCGAAAAAAGTGGTAAGACATCATGCGCCTGCACCGAGAAATTCGGTGGTCATCGGTGTGCCCAGTATTATCATTCACCTTGGGTTTTAATCGCATCCTGTGTTGCCGAACGTACCAACATGACGTATAAAAAAGGGGTCGCTGCTGGTGTCGGCGACCCCTTTAGGTTTTGCCCGGGTTTTAACGATATAAGGGTTCAAAATTGATCCTCATGTCCGCCAATTGCGAAAATCTAAATGTAGCTGTCGTCAAATTTGTAAATCACGCGGTCTTTTTGACTCAATCTGCGTGACCAAAAACCGGAAAGGTTGTGGCGAAGAGCTTCGGGCTACCCTGTGCCGGCGGTCGGTTCCCCCCGAAGCATCTCTTTCAGAATTGAACAAAGTGCTTTATGTAAACGCTGCCGCTAACCAGAATGTTCATTGCAGGGAGAACCACCCTTGCCCTATCAAGCGATCGCAGACACAGTCCTGCTTCTCCATTTTGGCATCGTCATCTTCGTGGTGCTGGGGCTTCCGCTTATTCTTATCGGTAATCGAATCGGCTGGCTCTGGGTCAACAGCTTGTGGTGGCGGTTGGCTCATCTGGCGACGATTGTCATTGTTGTCCTGCAGGCCTGGTTGGGCCGCTACTGCTCCCTGACGGAACTTGAGTCCTCTCTGCGGGAGCAGGCGGGCCAGGGCGGCTACGAACGGAGCTTTATCGAGCACTGGGTGCAGCGTATCCTCTATGTTGATGCGCCGATGTGGAGTTTTGCGGTGGTTTACACCGGTTTTGCGCTGTTGGTCGGCTGGGCCTGGTGGCGTTTTCCGCCGAGGCTGAGAAGGGGCAAGGACAGAGGCGCCTGACGCTGCGTTAACCGTCTGTTTTCAGGGTTTGTTGTAGGGGCGATACATGTATCGCCCGCTTGTTTGAGAGCAACATCAACACCAAGGTCGTGGGGTCGCGGCCCCACTCGCCGCCATACTTTTGGCAAACGCTCCAAAAGTATGCAAAACATCTTTCCACTGCGTGGAGCACTTGAGATACGCACGGTGCGGAGCGCTGATGGCTGACAGGGAATGGCAGATGGTCGCAGCCACTTTTCACGAAAAGCGACAGGCGCCCCTGTTCGCTTACGCTCGCAAGGGGATGCGTCGCGTGCATTCGGTGGTAAAGGCCCGTACCGATCAAGATAACGGTCAGCGTAGGGGCAGGCCCCTGTGCCTGCCCGGCCTCTCAACGGACTGTTCGTCTCCCACCTCAGGTCACCAGCCCCACCGCCCGTCACCCTAAGGCCGCTTGAGCGCAGCTCAGCAGGCAACCAGGTTGAAACCTTGATGAACCGACCATCACCGTTGGGCAGATATCAACCCGAATAGCGAGGGATCACCGTCTATCTCAAGTGCCCCACGCAGTGGAGGCGTTTTTGCATCCTTTTGACGCCTATCAAAAGGATGGCGCTCGGCGGTGCGCGAACCGCCGGTTGAACGGTTTACCGTAGGGGCGATACATGTATCGCCCGCTTGTTTGAGATTAACACTAGCTAAATTTGACAACAACCCATCGATGAGGTATCAACGACAATATTGAATTTGGGGGGCAGAAGATGAGGGGAACATCACACTGAATACAAAACGCCACCACATCGGCCTTATGCTGATCGGTGGCGTTTTTTGTTGAAGCGCCAAAACGACAATGATTTACAAGCATGTATTGAATAAAGGAGGCAAGGGAGTCAGCAGCCCTCTGGATGGACTTTGAACCGTTATAGGCAGATCTGCCTATAACGGGAAGGGTAATGAGCATAGCGAATGTAACATATTGAAGTATATGGTAAATACGGATTTGTCCGTATTTTAATAGGGAATTATATACAGCTCGGACTTTCTGTGTTAGCAGTTTTATACAGAAACTGTCCATTTATAGTTGGGGCTCACAATGAAGTGGTTTCTCATCTTGGTAATGCTTCTTCCCAGCACGCTTTACTTTGCTTACAGCGAATTACTAATAGCACTGATCGGCGGCTGCACGAGAGCAATGTTTTATGGCGGACCCGGCTGGCCATGCACGTTCCGTGTAATCAGCGCGTATGGCGGAACAATGGGGCTTGCTCTACTTTGGAGACTAGCCCTTGCGTCTGATCGCCGCATCTTCTGGCGCTCAGGAGCCCTCGCCCCAGGATTTAAAGCTGGTTTTCTGGTGCTGGTGGTTGCCCTCATTTCACATCACTTCGTATACGTTTCGCTTTCTTGGACGCAACCCGGCGCCGCGTTCCTCAACTACTTCTCCCGGGGCATCCCATACTTCCTTCTAGACATCTATTGGTGGTTGCTCACGGCAGCCGTCGCGGTGTGCATGTTCTACTTCGGCAGGCGTCCCAGTGAGCCCCAACAAGGCGCTCCAGCCGACATGCTCGCTTCGCGAGAACGCGGCTGAGCTTGGACGTAGCGCCAGGGAGCGCTTGCTGTGATTTTAACAAGACGAAATCTAATCATGTTTGGTTTTGGGCTGGCTTGCGCCTTTTTCGCCTTCGGGTTCGCAAAAGCTGTCGCGTCCGTAGTTAGCGATCCGCAATACTATGTCCGTGCCGTTGTCGTAGAAATCGCGCCTGACCGAGGCGGGTTGCATACCGTCAGCTTCATAATCAAGGAGCTTATAGTGAGGCAAGAAAAATATGGGGGATACAGCTTGCCAAACGCTCTCCCCATGGAGATTTCTACGGAAGATTCGCATATCCTTCAAATAACGCTCAATCCGCGCGTGAGCGTTAAGCCAGGCGATACTATCGTGGTTGGCGTTATCCATGGATCGAGTATGGGTGAGAGCGAACCGGTACCGTGGATCACGTTTGCTCATCCGTACCTTGAGGATGGTACTCCCATCGGCCTCTATTATGGAGCACGAAATTGATGCGGGGCGATGATGGCCAACATGGAAATGATCGCTAACAAACCAAATGCAGCCGATACCAAAAGGCGGCGCGGCTGATTTGCGGTGTTATACCTAAACCACACAGGAGGCCATCACATGAGAGACGTTTTCTTTTTCGATGCAATGCTAACCCCGAAGATCATCACTTTTGTCTATTGGTTGCTATTACTGTTTGCTGTTGTTTCAGGGCTCGGTTCAATGTTTGGCGGATATGGTGGAGTAACTTTCGGAAAGTTTCTGATGGGGATTGGGGTAATGATTGGTGGGGCAGTGGGAGCAAGGATTTGGTGTGAGTTGTTAATTGTACTTTTCAAAATCCATGAGAACATTAAAAAGCTTGCCGATAAACAGGGATAACAATGCAAATCACCGGCGGAAAAAAGCGCCACTCGTTCCTCGCGCTGCTTTTGCCGCCGGTGATTTGCGGCGGTCAAGCGGACGGGGATCGGGCAGTGGTTCACGGAAAAATGTCTGCCTGGCCCACTGCCGCAGGGCCGCCGCTTACCTCTACGTTAGGCAATGGTCATGATGAGATGGATCGCTGTTCTTTTGCTGGCTCTTCCTGCCACTGGATTGGCCGAGACTGAGCCGGAGTTTTGTTTGTGCTCGCCCTTTGTGGAAAAGTCGGAAGTTGGGGAGCAGACTGAACTTGGCTGGCCGGTATACGTCAAGTTGACAGGGATTGGCGCCGCGAGTTTGGAGGCATTTACGGAAGTAAACGCTGGCAAAACTATCCGCGTTATTGCCGGTCGTCGCGAGTTTTTGAGGGCGAAAGTATCGGTGCCAATTACTAGCGGAAACTTACATGGGACATTCAGTTCACATGAAGTGGCTAGCGATTGGCAGCGAACTTTGTCAGGTAAACTGCCGGCAGCCCCATGCGGTGCATTGAATTGAAAGGGAACCGTAGGGGGACAGGCACCTTATGGAGCCAGTCCCCTGTCACTATACGCACTGGAAAATCAGGCGAGTCATGCCGCGCCCCTACCGTTTCTCCACCTTGTTCATCAGCGCCAGCAGCAACCCCAGGGTGATAAAGGCACCGGGTGGCAGGATCATCAAGATGACCGGTTGGTAATCTGCACCGAAAATACTAAATCCAAGAAACTCCCCGGCACCAACAAGTTCACGAATACTACCGAGAATAAAGAGCACCAGAGTAAAACCGGCACCCATGCCGAGACCGTCGGCGACGGCGTTGGTCACCGGGTGTTTGGAGGCAAAGGCTTCGGCGCGTCCTAAAATCAGGCAGTTGCAGACAATCAGGGGTATAAAGATCCCCAGAGCCTGAAACAGATCATAAGCATAAGCCTCCATGGTCAGTTGGACCACGGTAACAAAGGAGGCGATGATCAGGATAAAGCAGGGAATCCGAACCTTGTCGGGAATCAGGTGACGCATCATGGCGACGACGGCATTGGAGCAGACCAGTACAAAGGTGGTAGCCAGACCCATACCGAGGCCGTTTTCGGCACTGGTGGTGACCGCCAATACCGGACACAGACCCAGCAGCAGCTTGAAAACGGCATTTTCCTTCCAGATGCCGCGGTTGAAATCATGTGCCAGGCTCATTGACCATCTCCCTGCGCGATGATTTTATCTTCATGCTCGCGGTAAAGCTCCAGACCGGTCCGCACCGCCCCGACGACCGCGCGGGCGGAAATAGTGGCACCGGTCAGCTGATCGAAGTCCCCCCCATCTTTTTTTACCCGCCAGTCACTGCCGCCAAGGGTTTTGTCGCTAAATAATTCCTTGTACCAGGGTTCACTGATTTTATCCCCCAGTCCCGGAGTTTCGGCGTGGGTGAGAATTTCAATGGCATGGACGCTGTGATCCGGGCGGATGCCGACCATGACGGCGATGTTGCCGCTGTAGCCATCAGGAGCGACAACCTGGAATGCGGTGCCGGTTATTTGATTGTCTTTTCTGCCGCGGTAAAAAGTCGTGTCGACGGGGTTCCCGTGGCGATCGGTTCCGGTCGTGATGGTCAGAGTGTCAGCGTCCGGGCTGTTATCAAATTGCGGAAGCACCGCACTTAGTGCCCGCAGCATCTGCTGGCGGCGTTGTTCCTTAATCGGCTCGCGGGTAGCCTGTTCGACCAGAGCCAGAATGGCACCGGAAATTGCTGCGATCAGGGTCAAGGCCAATAGCAAGCGGGGAAACTCTTTCATTGTCTACCCCGCTTCGTCACGGATGATGAATGACCGTAGATTCTCTGCTGAGTATAACGGTCAATCAGGGGCGTTGTTGCGTTCATCAGAAGAATCGCAAACGCCACCCCTTCCGGATAGCCGCCAAAGAGGCGGATCAATACCGTCAGAATGCCGCAGCCACAGCCGAAGATCAGCATTCCTTTGGTGGTGATGGGGGAGGTTACCATATCGGTAGCCATGAAAAAGGCCCCCAGCATGAGCCCGCCAGTCACCAGATGAAACAGAGGGCTGGGGTAGCGGGTCGGGTCGATGATCCAGAATGCCGCAGCCAGGACAGCTACGCTGCCGATAAAGCTGACCGGAATATGCCAGGTGATGACCCTTCTGAACATCAGGAAAAGGCCCCCCAGCAACAGTGCCAGAGCCGAAACTTCTCCCATGCTGCCGGCCATCAGACCGTAAAAATAGCGGTCAAAGCCGGCGGTGGCGATGTCCGGCAGTTGTCCATTAAGCATGACGACAGATTTCATTTCACCAAGAGGAGTGGCGCTGGTAGCCGCATCAATTCCCATGCTAAAAGGAGTTGGAGCGGTCCAATGAGTCATCTGTACCGGAAAGGAGATCAGCAACACTGCCCGGGCTACCAGGGCTGGATTAAAGGGGTTATAACCGAGCCCGCCATAGATCATTTTGCCGATAATAATGGCAATGGCTGAGCCGAGCAGGGCCATCCACCAGGGGCTGGAAGGGGGCAGATTGAGGGCCAGCAGAATGCCGGTCAGGGCTGCCGAGCCATCGGTTATGGATTGAGGCCGTTTCATCAGCCAACAGCAGAGGGCTTCGCAGGTCACGCAGCCGATGGTGCAGATTAGAATCACCTGTAATGCCGGCAGGCCGAAAAAAATCACCGCACCAGCAATTGCCGGTAACAGGGCGTAGATAACCAGACGCATGATTTTGTCGCTGGTTTCTCCGCTGTGGATATGGGGAGAGGAAGAGAGATAGAGAGCTTTTTCCACGTCAGTGTCTCCCTTTGTGTTCCATGACCGCGCCTTTGATTTCACGGATAGATTGAACCAGAGGGAGAGTCGCCGGGCAGATATAGGTGCAGCAGCCGCATTCGATACAGTCCAGGGCATTGTAGCTGTCAGCCCGTTCGACCAGGCCAAGGCGGGCGCAAAGCGCGATAACTGTTGGTTGCAGATGGATAGGGCAAACACGAACGCACCTACCACAGCGTATGCAGGGGCCAGGCTTTG
>SLDV01000052.1 GCA_007125165.1 Geobacteraceae bacterium
CGACAAACGCTGCTTGCGCAGATACTTTGCGTTTACATTTTTATCATCAGGTCACATATGGACACTGGATATTGTCGTCATCGAAGCTGATTTTCTTGGCAACCACAGCCGGTAATAGAAAAAAGGATAAAAGTAAAAAGTTTCACACATAAAAAAGGGCCCATCTTCATCCCGAAGTGGACCCGATAACTGACTCTTCGGCAACCCGGCTGTCCGCGTGGGACCCGTGGCTTTGCGTCCCCGGATCGCCCCGGGTTTGCTCTTTCGGAATGTTTATTTGGATAGGCTAACTATAGCTTAAATCTATCCATTGTCAACCAGATTTCAACAAAAACAACCGAAGAATCGACACGACCGGACATCAGGCTCCCAGCATATCGGACCAGATGGCTGGTCCCCAGTCTTCGGCGTAACGTCCATAGAGAGCTGAGCGGCCGCCTGACACCCGCGTACCTTCGTTGACGGTAATTGTGGTATCAAGCACGGGATCATAGTAATAAACCCCGGTGATATAGATCGCTTCAGTCATACTGACCATGCTGTAACAGGTGTTGGCAAACCAGGGGATCGGTGTCTTCTTGCCGGCCAGATCAGCAACAATAGCAGCCGCAACCACCTTGCCCATGGAGTTGGCCACATAGCCTGATTTCGGCATCGGACCACTGGTGCGGGTATCGGTGGCATCACCAATCACATAGACCCCCGGAATCATCGTGGACTCAAGGGTTTGGGCCTTAACCGGTGCCCACAACTCACCCTCAGGTACAAGGCCCAGGGTGAAAGCCAGTTCTGCGGCTTTCTGACCGGGGATCAGGTTGATTACGTCGGCATTAATTTCGTCAGTCTGGGTCCTGATGCTGTTTTTATCAACGTCGACACCAACCACTGTCTGCTCGGTGCGATAATCGATCACATCCTGATAATAATCGTCCCAGGCCGACTGGAACAGGCCGGTTTTTGAGGCGATGCGCGGATGGGGATCAACAACGATCAAGCGAGCACCCGGCTTGTTTTTCTTGAGATAATCGGCGATCAGGCTGGCACGTTCATAAGGTCCGGGTGGACAGCGATAAGGGCTGGCCGGTACTGTCATCATCACGGTACCACCAGCAGGCAAGTCTGCAAGCTGCTGTTGCAACTGCAGCGTTTGCGGACCGGCATGCCAGGCATGAGGAAAGGCATCTTTCGCCCGTTGATCGTAACCCTCAATCAACTCATCGCGGAAATCAATTCCAGGTGAAACGATCAAGCGGTCATAGGCGTAGCGCCCGGCCTTCCCCTGGACATAACCGGCAATCGCATCAAGTCCAATAATTTCGTCACGAACAACTTTGACTCCCTGCCCGGCAAGACTGTCATAAGAAAAGCTGATATTTGCCATCGGCCACTTGTCCACCAGTACCCAGTTGCTGATCGGACAGGAAATGAACTTTTCATTACGTTCAATCAGCACCACCTCAATGGCCGGATTCAAACGCTTGAGATAGCGAGCTGCGGTCAGACCACCGTATCCCCCGCCGATCACAACAACCCGCTTGCGACCTGCGCCGGCCAGAGAAAGTGAAGGAGCCAATGACAGGGCCCCGAGGCCGACTGCTGTATAACGAATAAAATCACGACGTCTCATGTTCTGCTCCTTATTTCAGCGAGGAATAGTGATCGGCCATCTGTCTGATGGCTGCCTCGTCATATGCCCTCATCAAGCCCATGGTGGGTGCAGAACGCTCGCCCCGCTGATATTCGAGTAAAGCATGGTGCAGATAGTCGGGAGCCTGGCCGGCCAGGCGCGGTGAGTTGCCCCGCCCTTCACCACTGCTGCCGTGGCAACCAGCACAGGCGCGTACCAGTTCAGGCTTCTGCGCCGCAGGGTGAGCTGCCCAGGGACTGTTCACCCACGTTTTGGAGGCAAAATAGGCGGAAATGCCGCGGCGCTGTTCCTGCGAATAGCCCTTGGCAAATTTGAGCATGGCACTGCCCGGGCGCTGATCTGCGGCAAACTCTTCCAGGGTCAGACTCAGATACCCTGCCATTTGCCCACCGATAATGGGAATCATCACTCCGGGAGAAGCCCCGTCCGTACCGTGACAGCCGGCGCAGGTACGACTGATACCGGCAATCTGGCCGAGATCAGCATCCAGCGCTGATGCGTATGGAGTCACAGCCAATAACAACATGACCGTACCAATCATCAATTTTTTCATAACAGCTCCATCAATAAGAACTACCGTAAATAAGTATTGATCCGCCTGCGCTTCAATATTCCTTCCAGTGCGGAGGCCGCTTCTCCAGAAAAGCACTGATGCCTTCTTCGGCGTCGCTGCAGGTGGTCAAAGAGGCAAACAGATCATCCATATTTTCCAACCCCTGATGATAAGGGACATCCTGCAACCGCCGCAACCCTTCTTTACCGGCACGCAGAGCCAATGGACTTTTTGCCGTCAGGGTCTGCGCCAGCTTCAGGGTTTCAGCTGTCAAAGCATCGTCGGCCACCACCCGGTTGACCAGCCCCAACCTCTGCGCTTCGACCGCACTCAAGGTCTCACCGGTCAGAATCATTTCCATTGCTTTTTTGCGCCCTACCAAGCGCAACAAGGGAACCGCCGGCCCCAGACAGATAAGTCCGACATTGATGGCGGTGGTACCGAAAACCGCACTTTCGGTTGCTACTGTCATGTCACAGGCAAAGGACAGACCGGCACCGTTGGCGGCAGCATATCCCTGGACTGCAGCGATAGTCGGCTTATTCAGCCGATTCAGGGTATGGTAGAAAGCATCGATCCGATGCAAAAAACGCCGCGCTTCAAGAGGCGATTTGCCCCGAAACTCTTCCAGCGAAATTCCGACACTGAAGTGTTTCCCCTTTGCCTCAATGACAATCACCCGGACCTCGTCATCCTTCTCCATCGCCCATAAACTCTGATCCAGCAGATCAGAAAATTCCGGGGTAAAGGTGTTGAGCGCTTGTGGACGATTCAGGGTGATGTAACCAACATGATCCTGAACACGGCTTAAAACAGGTACTTCCGACATAATAACCTCCCTGTAAGAAAAACAAAACAGCGTTAGTATATATTAAAATGCTCATCAGTTCATGATTGAATTCGAAGTTTTCCTTCAAAACTGTTGCAAATTGGTTAAACCATATATATATTTATCTTTATGTTTTTATCAAGGAGGAACTATGCCGATTTTTGAGTACCAATGCCCAGCATGCGGACAGGTTACAGAAAAGATCCAGTCAAAACCACAAGCCAACATCAGTTGCCCAACCTGTTTCACACCTGCTGTACGCAGTGTGTCGCGAACAGCAATCACTACCGCCGGCAGTTTGTGTAGCACTGGTACCGGCGGCGGTTTCACCTGAGGCTAATTGTGCAGGTGGCGTGACCACTTATACACCTGAAATCGACAGCAAACCGTTAACCATCACTGAAGGAGTTTCATCATGCTGAAAATAACCGACGCCGCTCGCGACAAGATCAAGGAACTGATGCAGGAACATCCCGACAAACAGTTGCGTGTTATTTTTGAAGGCTTTGGCTGAGGCGGCCCCCGCTTGGGGTTGGCTCTGGATGAGCTGAAAAATGATCAGCAGGTTCACACCATTAATGACATCGACTTATTTATCGAAGAATCGGTCCTGGCTCTTACCAGAGATCGACAGATCAACTATGTCGACAACCAGTACGGCAAAGGATTTTCCATCAGTGCCGCCGGCAGTGCCG
>SLDV01000106.1 GCA_007125165.1 Geobacteraceae bacterium
GCTTCGATACCCGCTGCACGGGCTTGCGAGCCGGCACGTTCGAGCAAATCTTCACTGCCCGCCACCAGTACGTGCTTGAGTTCGTGCGTGTTATTGGCCTTGAAGAAATGCACCAGATGCTCATCGATCGCATGCACGATCTCGAGGGTTGCGTCGTGCGCCCTGGCAACGGCAATTGCTTCGTCCAGTGCTTTCCGGGAGGTGTCGCTGTCGTCTATGGCGATTAAAACATGTTTGTACATACAATACTCCTTGGTTTGTCCGGGAGGGGTCGATGGGTCGGTTGCGTCAAGCGCGCGATCAGCAGCCTCCGGTGAAACGGCCGACGCGCCCGCTAAGGGTGCGCCGGCCAGATGACCTTGAGTCAGTCCAGTCCGCGCGCGACGTTTTTCGGTGTGACCAGTTTGCGCTGGATCAGGAAGACCGCGGTTGCTACGATCAAACCGATCCCATCGGACACCAGGCCGCCGGCGATCATGGACAACGCCGCGACAATGAGAACACTGCGCAAGACCGTACCCACGATGCCGAAGAACCAGCCCTGGATGCCGGAAGACAACAGATAGATGCCGAAAGCCGCAGTGACAAAGGCGTGCAGGTTCTGATGCCACGCGCCCTGCATCAGCAACGGAGCAGAGTAGAAGAACATGAAGGGCACGACGAACGCGGCAAGGCCGATCTTGAAGCTCTCGACACTGGTCTTCATCGGATCCGACTGCGCAATGGCCGCACCAGCGTAGGCCGCCAGGGCCACCGGCGGAGTAATGGCTGACATAACCGCATAATAGAAGATGAAGAAGTGCGCTGTCAGCGGGTCGATGCCGAGCCCGATCAGGCCCGGGGCGATGACGCTCGCCGCCACCGCGTAGGCTGCGGTAGTCGGCATGCCCATGCCGAGAATGATCGACACGCACATGGCAAAGAACAAGGCAATGAGCTGGCTATGGCCGGCAAGACCGAGAAGCATCGAGGAGAAACGGGTACCAATGCCGGTGAGTGCGATCACACCGACGATAACCCCTGCTGCCGCACAGACGGCGACCAGTTGCAGCGACATACGTGCGGCGATCTCAAAGGCATAGAGGATTTTCTTTGGCCCCATGCGAAACGGAGTAAGCCAACTCACTACGGCGGCGGCCATCATCGCCAGGGTGCCTGCACGAATGACCGAGTAGCCCAAGAATAGTGCAACCATCAAGGTCACGATCGGGATGAACAGGAAGGCCTGACGCGCCAGCTTGGAAAACTCAGGCAGCTCGTTACGGGGCAAGCCACGCATGCCTTTTTTCAGAGCCTCCTTGTCCACCATAAAGTAGACCGAGAGGAAATAGAGCGCTGCGGGAATAATCGCCGCGATGACAATGTCCGTGTACGGAATGCCGGTGATCTCGGCCATGATGAAAGCACCCGCGCCCATGATCGGCGGCAGGATCTGCCCCCCCGACGAGGCCGCGGCTTCGATCGAAGCTGAAGTCTGTGGTCTGTAGCCGACTTTCTTCATCAACGGGATGGTCAGGGAGCCGGTGGAAACCACGTTGCCCGCTGAGGTGCCGTTGATGGTGCCCATCAACGCGGAGGAGAAGACCGCCACCTTGGCCGGACCACCGCGTGCGCCGCCTGCAGCAGCAAAGGCGAAGTTCACGAAATATTCACCCACGCGGCTGGCCTGAAGAAACGCGGCAAAGGTAATAAACAAAACGATATAGGTCGACGAGATCGCCGTGGTCGGACCGAGTATGCCGTTGTCGGTATAGATGAAGGCGAAGAAGCGTTCCGGCGCATAGCCACGGTGCTCAAGCACCCCGGGGAGCCACGGGCCGACGAAACCGTAGGCGATGAAGATTCCGACAATGATGACCAGCGAGAGACCGGCCAGGCGACGGGTAAGCTCAAGAATCAGCAGGATGCCCGCGATCGACGCGTACATATCATTAACGTGCGGGAAGACCTGGGCCCGGATACGCAGGAAATCTGCGTGGGAGATGATGTAGACACCAACGGTGATCGCCGCAACGGCAAGCAACACGTCCGGGAGCGCGACCCGTCCGCGGGTACGTAGCGGTGAGGTCCACGACGCGAGCACCGCAAGGGTGGTGCCGATGATGATGGGATAGCCAAAGGTCATCAACATCTTCTCCTTCGGCGCACCGGTTTGCACCAGATCGCCAGTGGCGATCGCGAAGACAATTTGCCCCAACGCGGTGAAGATCAGTACCGCCGCCGGCAGCAACAAAAGCCACTCGAGGGGGGTCACGGACTTCTTGTCGCCGAATTCGGACGGGAAAGCCCGAGCTGAAAAGAAAATGAAGCCGAGGGCCAGACCGCTGGCGACATGGGTCAGGCGATAAACCCAGGTCTCGAGTGGGTAGAGATTCATGACCCCTATGTGAAATGCGGTGAAAAGGATGCAGGCTGTGGCGAAAACCAGGCCGTGCTTGCCGGTAAACACCCGCTGGTTGGAAACGACGACTTCGGCATCGACGCCGGAGGCGATGTTGTCCTTTTCAAAATCTTCTAAATCATTGCCGCTGTCTGCGGTCGTCGCCTCTTGGGGCGCTTGGCTGCTCATGAGGATGTCTCCAGATGCTGTTCAGGATATCTGCTGAGAATATGTTTAAAAAAGGGCCAGAACGCCCGCGCGATGACGGTGTCTGGCCCATGCAATTCAAGATTTAAAAACTATTACTTGAGTGAGGCCGGAATTTCTACGCCTTTCTCATCATAATAACGCACTGCGCCCGGGTGGAAAGGCAGGAAGCTGTTGTTTTTAACGTTTTCGAGCACGGTCGCACGTGCCGCGGAGTGGATCTGCAGCATACGGGCGTTGTTTTCCATGACCAGCTTGGTGATCTCGTAAGCCAGGCTGGCGGGCATGTCCTTGTGGGCGACGGCGAAGTTCCACATGGCAATGGAGTTCTGGTCTTCAGGCTGTACGGTGTAGGTGCCGCCCGGAATGGTGAAGTTGGAAACTTCCGGGAAGAGCTCGAGAATCTTTGCATGCTCAGCGTCATTGAAGGCGAAGGTCACAACATTGGCTTCAGCGGCAAGCTGGGAGAAGGCACCAATCGGCAGACCGGCGGCAAAGCAGAAGGCGTCAATCAGACCATCTTTGAGCTGGCTGGCAGCATCAGCAGCGCCACTGTTTGACACGCGCGCGTTAATCCCGAGTCCATCGAAGAAGCGCGGAAAGTAGGTGCCCGAGGTGCCGCCCGCAGGACCGACGCTGACTCGCCGGCCGGCGAGGTCACCAACTGAACTGATCCCTGAGGCGCGCATAGCGACACACTGAAATGGGGTTTCATACATCGGGAACAAGGCGCGCACGTCGGTGTGCGGCAGACCCGGGGCGAGCTCGCTCTTGCCGGTCCAGGCTTCGTACATCGGACCCATGGTCACCAGACCAATGCCGTGCTCCTTCATCTGTACCAGAGTCACATTCTGCACCGGACCGCCGGTCACTTCACCACTGGATCTTAAACCGAGGGACTCGCCGATAAAGCTGGCCAGGCCATTACCGTACACGAAGTAGACCCCCCCCTGGCTCGCAGTGCCGATGGTGAGGTCGCGCGGCCAGCCGGTGCGATCCTGTGCCATGGCGCTGCCAGTGAACAGCGCGAGTACGGTGGCGAACGCCACGAGTGTTTTTACGATGTTGTTCATATGCCTCTCTCCTTTTGTTGATTCCGTTCTAGGTTGATCCGGTGCCGAAGTGGCGGCCGGAATAGGTAAAACACCGCCAAGAATGCGGTAAAAGTGTATTGGTTAGAGATTTATCCGCCTATCAGCAGAATTTCCCCGCACGGCAAAAAGGAGGGGCGGACAAGCCATCATCCACAACCCTTTTTATTACTTGCCAATAAACCCCGGAGAACCTCAATGGTCGCTGAAAGAACCCTTTCATTCATCAAGCCCGATACCGTAGAGAAAAATGTGATCGGCTGGATTTATACCCGCATTGAGATGCCATGCGAGGTGATAAAAATATGTTTTCAGGCATCAGCAATCAATCCTCGTGCAACGTGTCGCTCAAAAACCAGCAATTGCCTCGGGCAATTGTTTATAGAACGCGATTTAAATCTCGTTCCAGCGACTAGCAATACCGGTGCCAACAAATATAGAAATCGATCTACTCAAGTTTTAACCTTAATCTAAGGCCATCTCTAAAGTAAATAGGCTTAGAAAATAAACCATCAAATCTTCTATTTTGTGGCGGATATCTGCCACTGAGGGCTTTTTTCCGCCGCCTTCATGACGGCTTCCCCGCAAAAGCTAGAACATAGTTTTGAAACTAACTAAAATACTGTCCCCCAAAAGAGTCAAGATACCTCCAATTGAAACAACGCGAAAGAAGGGGCCGGAAAGCTACCTTTGATAAAGAACGTAAAAAACAGAAAATGATTATTTTTTTATTGCATTGGCGTGACTCACTGTGTTAGACATTCAAACACTTAACAAAGTTTGTGGTTCATTCTTATCGCCCGACAACAGGTGTCAACATGATCAGAACACGCAGACCTCTTAGGCTGTGTGTTTTTTTATGGCGAAAGACCAACCCCGAACACAAAAATCCCCGCGGGGGACATGGAGAGAAAAAAATGGCAGAAGGTACAGTAAAATGGTTTAACGATTCTAAGGGTTTCGGCTTCATTGAGCAGGACAACGGACCGGACGTGTTCGTCCACTTCTCGCAGATTCAAGGCGATGGGTTCAAGTCTTTAGCCGAAGGCGATCGCGTCAAATTTGACGTCACCCAAGGCCAAAAGGGCCCTCAGTCGGCCAACGTGCAGAGAATCTGATTCATCTTGCATCCGCCAAAAAGGCCCCGTTTCGGGGCCTTTTTTTTGGCTGGCGCCTGCACCGGCCGCCACGATCATCACCCTGACCAACAAAAAAATCCCTTTAACCTCCCGCCTTGCTGTAAATTCCGGATATACTTTCTATTCTACAAGTTGAAAAAATAAAACATGACTGCTTGAAAACGACGAGCACTAAACCTGCAGCAAACCAAACCGATCATTATTTAATTGAAAATGGAAAACAGGAGGTGCCATTGGCTTCTTTGGACTTTGAACTGGAAAAAAAACTGTTTCGGGACTTCTACATCCGCCATCATTCTGATCTGACAACAACAAAAGATAAATATATCAACACCATCGAATTATTGATCAGACAATCGGACCTGGGCGAAGTAACCAAGATAGAAGGCCGCATTAAAGATCAGGATGAATGCATCAAAAAATTTCAGCGCAAATACCAGGGCCGCCTCGAAACCGCCTGTCAGCCCTACGCCATCAAGGACTATCTTAGTGATCTGATCGGCATTCGCATTGTCTGCCTGTACGAAGACCAGATCGCCCTGGTGTCCAAGGCCCTCAAGGAGCACTTCAAGATTATTGACGTTACCGACAAAATTGCGGCAATAGAGGGCACAGAAGACCTTTTTGGCTACAAGGGGCTGCACATGGATCTGGCCCCTGACACAAAATCGAAAACCATCAACCGGGAAGACATATCCAGCTTCCCTTTTGAAGTCCAGATTCGCTCTCTCATTCAGGACACCTGGAGCGTCCTGGACCATAAAATCAAATACAAAAAATCGATCCCCAACAACCTCAAGCGTCGAATCAATGTTCTCTCGGCACTGTTCGAACTGGCAGACCGTGAATTCAAGGAAATCCGCAACGCAACCAGCGAGCTGATAGAGGCGGCC
The DNA here is from genome assembly GCA_007125165.1 of Geobacteraceae bacterium. Lineage (GTDB taxonomy): Bacteria > Desulfobacterota > Desulfuromonadia > Desulfuromonadales > Geopsychrobacteraceae > Pelovirga. Next base: position 5,711 of record SLDV01000106.1, read on the forward strand.
ACGGCTCTCCCTGTCAGCGACAGCCTGTCTATTGATGATGGTACAGAGGATACCCAAACCGACGCTAACGGCAGAACCATGAACGCATTTAACTTTTTGCGAATCGTTGGTCATTTTTTCAGGGATTTCGAATTCCAGGACTACAAGGTCGACAATTTTGTGCAAGACATACTCTCCCTTGACCAACACTTCAAGCGTTCCGACCTGCACCAGTCGCTAGTCAACCATCTTAAAACCGTCAAGGAATACCGCAATTTTTTCATTACGGCCAATCCGGATAGCACATTCAGCCCCTATACGGTCGTCCGCCACTGCCTCTATCTGCATGATCGTAGAACCTTTGAACACATCCTCTCCCAGGGCCCTCGAGAGCGATTCAACAAGTGGTTGCGCACCAGAGAACAGGACCGAAATACTGACGAAGAAAAATAGACGGTTGACGTCGACCGCCCCCTTCTTTTACCACGAAGCGACAACCGGACGCAGCCTCGACGCAAAAAGGGCCGCCAGATCAACTGATCGGACGGCCCTTTTTTATATTTTGGTTGCGGGAGGGGGATTTGAACCCCCGACCTTCGGGTTATGAGCCCGACGAGCTACCAGACTGCTCCATCCCGCGACAACAATCGCTGACTATACCCACCCCGACAGACGGGGTCAACCTTTTTCTTGACATATTTTCTTTATCGTCCTCATATGACTACTTGGCTAACCTCTGCGTTGAGCAAAACAGCTGATATTGAAGCAAAAGGCTCTTGCAAAAAAATTGTCCTCTCCGAAAGCTTTTGTCGGGAATCCGGCATGTTAAACTGTTTAGAAACTGGATTCCCGTCTAGAATCATTTCGGGAATCACGAACTGTCTACCCACTTAGTGAAGTTTACGTGCTGAAAACCACTTAAGGCAATGAACATGCCCGCAACCATTGATCTGACATCAACACTAAAACAACGCCGCAATCAGGCTTTACTCATCGATGTCCGCTCCCCGGCAGAGTTTATCGATACCACCATCCCCGGCGCTATCAATGTCCCCCTGTTCAGCAATGCTGAACGCACCGAAATTGGCATTCTCTACAAACACCAGGGCAAGATGGTCGCCCGCCGCCGCGGTGTTGAGCTGGCAGCACCCAAAATCCCCGGATTCATGAACCGGATCGACGCTGCCCGCACTACCCGAAATATCCCGGCTATTGTTTTCTGCTGGCGCGGTGGTATGCGCTCTCTGGCCATGACCAGCTTCATGAATCTGGCGGGGATTCAGGCCCGACAGCTCGTCGGTGGTCACAAGGCTTTTCGCCGCATGGTCTGCGACTATTTTGATCACCACGAATGGCCCAGAATATATGTCCTGCGCGGCATGACCGGGATCGGCAAAACCCGTATTTTACAACAGCTTGAACAACAGGGATATCCGGTTGTTGATCTGGAAAAACTCGCCAACCACCGCGGCAGTGCCTTCGGCAGTCTGGGCCTGGGCAAACAGCCCGGGCAGAAGCTGTTTGAAGCCCGCCTCTGGAACAGGCTCGATGAACTCAACAACAGTCCCTACCTGATCACCGAAGGAGAGAGTCGTCATATCGGTCGCGTAGCTGTTCCATTGCGCTTCCATCGTGCTATGCAGACGCAAACCAGCCTGTGGCTGACCACCACCATGGAACTGCGCACAGAAATAATCCTTGCTGACTATCCCGACCTGGAGCAACTTCAGGAACCCATCACGCGAGCGCTTGAATCGCTCAGGGAACGCCTGGGCAACACGACCGTTGCCAGGCTTAAGCAGTTCCAGCACAAAGAAGACTGGGAAAGCCTGATAGCTGAACTGATACAGACCTACTATGACCCTCTTTATCTCCACACCAAGCCACAGCAACACCTGGAAATCTGCTATGATTCCCTGGAGCAGGGAATGGCAGAGGTCATCAGTGCTCTTGCCGGCCTGGAAAAAAACACCGGATATCAGACCGGAACCATCAAGGTACAGACCTTTTCTCAAGAAACAATGGAGTCGCAGCGATGAAGATTCTGATCAAAAAAACAACCTCCGCCAGCCTGAAAACCCCCTGCCTGGTGCTGTTTGCTACGGAAGGGCGGGCTAAACCACAATTCCTGACCCAACTTGATGAGCATATCGGCAGCCTGATTTCTGCAGCGCAACATAGCAGAGAATTTAACGGCCGAGCGGACGAAACGCTGCTGATTCACACCGGGGCATCATCAGGACCGGCCCGGATCCTGCTCGCAGGCCTGGGCAAACAAGCGAATGTTTCTCTGGACCGACTGCGTCAAGCGGCCAGCGCTGCGGCCGCCATGCTCAAACAGAAAAATATTACCAGAGCCTGTGTCAGCCCGGAAAACATCCCTATCCGCAAAGCCTCTTCGGCACAGCAAGCACAAGCCATTGCCGAAGGCATCCTGCTGGCCGATTACCGCTATAATCGTTATCTGAGTGCTGATTCCGACAAAAACAAACCGCTTGAACAGATCATCCTGCTGGCCACTGATACAAAATCCATCGCCTTACTTCAACAGGGCGTCGACACTGCCGAAGCTATCTGTGCCGGAGTCCACCTGGCGCGGGATCTGGTCAACGCTCCCGGCAATCTCAAGTCGCCGGAATTCCTCGCCATGCAGGCCGTTGCGATGGCTGAGAAGAACCGCATCAAGGCTCACCTGCTTGATCGGACCCGAATGCAAGACCTCGGCTTTGGTGCCCTGCTGGGAGTCGCCCAGGGAAGCACCCGCCCCCCCTATCTTATTGTCCTGGAATATCAGGGTGATGCGACAGGTACGGCGCCGCTGGCTTTGGTCGGCAAGGGCGTTACCTTTGATACCGGCGGCATCTCCCTCAAACCGGCAGATAAGATGGATGAGATGAAGATGGACATGGGCGGCGCGGCAACCGTTATCGGCACCATGCTGGCAGCAGCCCGTCTCAAATTACCTGTCAACCTGGTTGCCATTGTCCCCGCTGTTGAAAACATGCCGTCCGGTACAGCTATCAGGCCGGGGGACATTCTTACCTCCCTGTCGGGTAAAACCATTGAAGTCCTTAACACCGATGCCGAAGGGCGCCTTATCCTTGCTGATGCGTTGACCTATGTGAAACGCTACAACCCCAAAGTGGTCATCGACCTGGCAACCCTGACCGGAGCCTGCATCATTGCTCTGGGCAACCAGGCAGCGGCGATCCTCGGTAACGATGACAAACTGATCGACAGACTGCTCAAAGCCGGGCAGCGCAGCGGTGAGCGCCTGTGGCAACTGCCCCTCTGGGAGGAATACGCCAGCCAGATCAAAAGTGACTTTGCCGATGTCAAAAATACCGGCGGCCGGCCGGCCGGCACCATCACCGCAGCAGCCTTCCTGCAGAAATTTGCCGATCAGTACAACTGGGCGCACCTGGACATCGCCGGCATGGCCTGGGAAGACAAGGGCAAAACCGGAACACCCCGGGGCGGTACCGGATTCGGCGTACGGTTACTGATCGACTACCTGCGCCACGAAGCCGGCGTGGTCTGACTTTACGCAGCCAACAGCAAAGACATCAACCGGAGGACCTGCAATGAACCCCCTGTCGGACAGTTTCAAAACTGTTACCTCCCTGTTTCGTACCCCGCCGAAACAGATCGGCCTGCCACCGGGAACCCTGATCCATGTCGGCACAAGGGAAATGGAGCATCCGGTCATCAGCCGCACCGATTTCAGCCCGGCTGCGTACCATCACCGCTCCGACATTTCCCTCGATGATTGCCGACCGGCGGCGCCCGCGGAAGGTGTCTGCTGGATTCATCTCGATGGCCTTCACGATGTCGCTCTGGTCAATGAGTTATGCAACCTGGTCCACCTGCACCCGCTGGCCCAGGAGGACATCCTCAATACTCATCATACACCCAAATACGAGGAATATTCCGACACTATCCTGATCATCCTCAAACTTTTTGAGATGGATGCCGACCAGCTCCATATCCGCAAGGAGCAGTTCAGTCTGGTTCTCAGCGCCGGCCATCTGCTCAGCTTTCGCGAGCAATCTGACGACTTGTTCAAGGTCGTAATGCAGCGCCTGGCCGGCAAAAATGGGCGGTTCCGCGAACGCGGAGCCGACTACCTCGCCTACGCCCTGATGGATACGGTATTTGACAGCTACTATCATGTTCTGGAAACGATCGGCGAACGCCTGGACCTGATCGAAGCCGAACTGATCAATCGCCCCAGTCGTGACTTGCTGCAGCAAATCCACCAGGTTCGCGGGCAGCTCTCATTTGTGCGCAAGGCTGTCTCTCCCCTGTTCGATCTGACGCGCACCCTGATTCACAGCGAATCAAGCCTGATTGATGAGCGGACGCGCATCTACCTGCGCGACCTCCATGACCATATTCATCACATTCTCGACAACATTGACAACTATCGTGACACCGCCAAGGGGCTGATTGAACTGTCATTATCCAGCATGAGCCATCGCACCAACGAAGTCATGCAGGTGCTCACCATCATCGCCTCCATTTTCATCCCTCTGACCTTTATTGCCGGGGTCTACGGGATGAACTTCGAAGTCATGCCGGAGCTGGAGTGGCGTCTTGGCTACCCCTTTGCCCTGTTACTGATGGCGGCATGCGCAACCGGAATGCTCTGGTATTTTAAACGTAAAAACTGGTTTTAGATGCCACCACAGAGACACAGGGGCACAGAGAAGAAAAAAGTGACGTTTAGTGGTTCCAAGCTGTCCTCGTTCCGCCATTTATCAGGCGGCGGCGGCTTGACACAGCAGTGAAACTGTTGCTAGATTGCCGCGTTCGGCATAACAGACAACGACGGTGCCACGTCCTTTAGCAAAGGACATTCTTAGGGCACATCAGCGGAGCCTTAGTTCATGCGCTTTTCCGACCTACCACTAGATTCCGACATCCCCAAAGGGGTTCGCGACTTCCTCCCCCTGAAAGCCGCCAAGCTGGAATACCTGCAAAAACAACTGCGCAAGGTCTATTCGGCCTGGGGGTTTCGCCCGGTTATTCCGCCGCAACTGGAATTTCTTGATGTCCTGGAACGTGGCCTGGGAGAAGGATTGCGGGATCGCGCCTTCCGCTTCGATGATCGCCAGAGCAACCGCCTGCTTGCTTTTCCACCCGATATGACCGCTCAGGTTGCCCGGATTGCCGCCACCCGCATGAGCCAAATGCTGCTACCGCTGCGCCTGTGCTACAACGGCAGGGTTCTGCGTCATACGGAGCAACAAGCCGGCAAGGATCGCGACATCTTCCAATCTGGTGTTGAGTTGATCGGCCTCGATGGCCCCGAAGCTGATGCCGAAATGATCGCTATGACAATTGAAGCCCTGGGTGCTGTCGGTGCCAGCGGATTCTCTGTTGATATCGGCCAGATGGAATTTTTCCGCGGTGTCATGGACGGACTCCCCTTTGATCACTACAAAGCCGAACGGGTCGCTGATGCCATCCTGCGTAAAGACAGCTCCGAACTCGATCTGCTCCTAGAAGATTCTGTCATCAGTGACCGCTCACGTGCTGAAATACTGGCCCTGCCACGTCTTTTCGGCGGTCGCGAGGTTCTCGAACGGGCAGAAAAATCGGTCACCAACGACCGCTCACGGCGTGCCCTTGACAATCTCGCAGACATTCTTGATGTTCTTGAAACCTACGGGGTCAGCGATCATGTCACCATCGATCTCGGTGAACTGCGCGGGCTGAACTACCATACCGGCATCACCTTTCAGGGTTTTCTCCCCGGACTCGGGCGCAGCATCTGCAGCGGCGGACGTTACAATACCCTGATGGCCAAATACGGCCTTGATGTTCCGGCAACAGGCTTTACCTTCAGTCTTCTCCACCTGCTTTTCGCCCTTGATAAAGATCTCGACGAAACGGTTGTCCCCAGCAGTGATCTGCTGGTTTATTCCACCGGAGGCAACCTGCGCGCTGCACAGAAATTGGCGCGCCTGCTGCGAGAGCGCGGCTATACGGTGGCAAGGGATATTATTAAGCGCCAGACTGATGAAACTCTTGTCTATGCCCGGCAGATGAATTACCGTTACATGGCAATTGTAACAGCAGAAGAACAGGAGATCGAACTCGTCTGCCTTGCTGATGAGAGCAAAAGCCGTATCAACTGGCAGCAGGTACAGCATCCGGATTTCACCTTGAATTGACTTTATCCATTGCCGGCGGCATTAACAACCGGCACAACAGGAGCGAGCAGGAAACTATGGCCAACATCATTATCGTCGGTGCCCAATGGGGCGACGAAGGCAAAGGCAAAGTGGTCGACATTTACACCGAATTTGCCCACAATGTGGTACGCTTCCAGGGCGGCAACAATGCCGGTCACACCCTGGTGGTTGGCGACGAAAAAACCGTCCTTCACCTCATCCCCTCCGGCATCTTGCATCAGGGCAAACGCTGCATCATTGGCAACGGTGTTGTTCTTGACCCCAAAGTCTTCCTTGAAGAGATCGACAAACTGAAAAAACGTGGCTATTTAAAAGATGATCAACAGTTGATGGTAGACGGCGCAGTCAACATCATCATGCCCTACCACAAAAAGATCGACATTGCTCGCGAAGTGAAGTCCGGCGCCAAAAAGATAGGCACCACCGGCCGTGGCATCGGGCCGACCTACGAAGATAAGGTCGGGCGCCGCGGCATCCGTTTTGCCGACCTGCTGAAGCCTGAAACCTTCCGGCGCAAGCTGAAGGAATTCCTGCCGGAAAAAAACTTCTTCCTGGAAAAATATCTCGGCGAAGAACCCCTCAACGAAGAGGCCATTGCGGAAGAATATCTCGGCTATGCCGAGCGCCTGCGTGTTTATCTCGGACGTGCCTCCACGACCCTGAACCAGGCCATCAACAATGGTGAGAATGTTCTTTTCGAAGGGGCACAGGGCAGCCTGCTCGACATTGATCATGGTACCTACCCCTATGTCACCTCCTCCACGACCATTGCTGCCGGAGCCTGCACCGGAACCGGACTTGGGCCACAAGTTATTGACGAGGTCATCGGTATTTCTAAAGCCTACGCCACCCGTGTCGGAGAGGGCCCCTTCCCGACCGAGCTTGACGATGAAATGGGACAGACCCTGCGTGCTGCCGGCAACGAATTCGGAGCAACTACCGGCAGACCACGGCGCACCGGCTGGCTCGATATCGTTGCTCTGCGTGAAGCGGTTCGAACCAACGGCCTGACCGGCATCGCCCTGACCAAAATGGATGTTCTTAATGAGCTCGACACGATCAAGGTCTGCACCTCCTATCGTTATGGCGAGCAGATTCTCGAGGAATTTCCTCAGGATCTTGATGTCTTAAGTGCCTGTACCCCGGTCTATGAAGAGATCCCCGGCTGGCAGTCCGACATCAGCGAACTCAAAAACTACTCTGATCTGCCTCCACAAGCACGCGCCTATGTCGACAAAATAGAAGACTGGACCGACTGTCCGATTGTTCTGGTCTCCGTTGGTCCGCGCCGCGACCAGACCCTGCAGCGCAGCAACCCTTTCGTAAAAAAGTCGTGAAAAAAGGTTGACGCTCTTAAGTGATTCACGTATAAAAGCTTTCCGTTGCTAGGGGCCGGTAGCTCAGTTGGTAGAGCATCTGACTTTTAATCAGATGGTCACTGGTTCGATCCCAGTCCGGCTCACCA
>SLDV01000082.1 GCA_007125165.1 Geobacteraceae bacterium
ATCCAGATCGCTGACCGCCAACGGATCGATCAGTACCGTTTCTTGTGGCGTGGTAAATTGAATCAGGCAGACCTTTTCCTGATAGTTATGCAGGGAATCGGCCTCCAGATCGACGGCGACCGCCTCATGCCCGGCAAGCTCGGCGGCAAAATCGGTAACCTCTGCGGCGGTTGTTAAAATCGTGGGTAATGACATTCTTGTTGTCCTTATTGTTTATTTAGTTTGACTCCGGGAAATCAAAAGAGATGGATTCTGTGACTGCGCTTCGCTCCGCGCAGAATGACAGCAAGGGCAAGTTGAGACATGGCACCTGGGGCATCGTGCACGCAGTTGCAGTATCCAGATTATTAGACTCATCCCAGGCACGACTCCATATCCCACAGTACCAAAATTTTTATATACCCCCAGTTCGCGCCTGCTCAAATACCTTCTTATGCGCCCCATGCAGCGCCAACAGCTCCAGCTCCGCGCGGGTTTTCCACTGATTTTGCGTTTCCGCAATCAGTGAATTATCGGTTAAATCCACCAGATACACCAGCGATTCGAGCTTGAAATGGCTGTACATATGGTAACTGGTTCCCACCAGGACCGGATCACCGACCAATCCCATTTGAGACAACAATCGACGCACTATGACATCTGCATCTGTCACCTGTTCCAGATCAACGGTCGGAAACTCCCACAACCCGCCCAAAAAACCAGCAACCGGACGCCGGCGCACCTGCAGGCGCCCCTGTTGCTGCACCAGCATAACGGCCTGATACCTGGTGGGTATCGACCTTTTCGCTGTTTTTAACGGAATATCCTGTTGTAATCCCTGATTGTACGCCAGACAAAGAGAATTCACTGGACATGATTCACACTGCGGCTTCGTCGGCAGACAGATCATCGCCCCCAGATCCATCATCGCCTGCGTATGGTCGTGGACCTGCTGTTGTGGTGTCAGCCGCTCGGCCCACGCCCACAAGTTTTTTTCTGCCGCGGCAGAGCGCGGGGGCAGGAGCACAGCAAAGAGGCGACACAGCACGCGTCGGACATTGGCGTCAAGAATCGGCGCGGGGAGGTCGAAAGCAATAGCAACGATCGCCCCCGCGGTGGAACGGCCAATCCCGGGGAGTTGCTGCAGAAGGTCGGGGTCTGCGGGGAAAATCCCGTCAAACTGAGTCTGAATCAGACAGGCGGCGGCATGCAGATTGCGCGCCCGAGAATAATAACCGAGCCCGGCCCAGGCATCAATCACCTGCTCCACTGAGGCCGCTGCCAGATCAGTGAGAGTCGGAAATTGTTGTACAAATACGTCATAGCGCCCGAGTACCGTAGCTACCGTGGTCTGTTGCAGCATGATCTCGGAAACCCAGATGCGGTAGGGGTCACGGGTATTGCGCCAGGGCAGATCCCGCCCCTGCTGCTGGTACCAGCCGAGCAGGGCGCGGGCAAAGTCAGCCTGAGCAAAGGGAAGGTCAGACAAGGCTGGCCAGCACCTTCAGGGTTGCCGCCATCTCCTCTTCGTTTCCGATAGAGATGCGCACACCATGACTTAAGCGGGGGTCAGAGAAGTAGCGCACGAGGATTTTTTCACCATAAAGTGCATCGTAAATACGCTTGCCATTGCCGTCGGGGGGGCAGACAAACAGATAGTTGGCCTGTGATGGAAGTACCCGATAACCACAGGCGGTCAGCTTGTCGCGTACCTCGTCACGATTGCGACAGATTCTGGCGACTGTGGTGTGCAGATAATCCTGATCCTGCAAGGCCGCCGATGCTGCCGCCAGAGCGAGGCGGTCAAGGTGATAGTGATCGCGGATCTTGTCCAGTGCCGCCACCACTTCAGGGCGTGCCACCGCCAGCCCCAGCCGCATCCCGGCCAGGCCGTAACTCTTGGAGAGGGTACGGGTAACAATAATATTTTCATGTTGCCCAACCAGCTCCATGGCCGATTCGCGGGCAAAATCGACATAGGCCTCATCGACCACCAACATGCCGCTGCAGCGCCGCGCCAGATCAGCGACAGTGTCATTGTCAAAGGCACAGCCCAGGGGGGCATTGGGGCTGGTCAGGAAAAACAGCTTGCCGTCATAATATTCAGGGAAATCAATCTGCCCATCATCGCTCAAGTCGAAGGTTCGCACTGTGACCCCCTGGATCTCTGCCAGGGTGGCGTAATAGGAGTAGGACGGATGAACGTAGGCGATTTCCTCCCCTTCAGCGGCAAAAGCACGAATCAGGTTGTTGAGCAGCTCATCGGAACCGTTGGCCATAATCACCCAGGACGGATCAACCCCGTACAGCTCCGCTGCGATCTTGCGCGCTTCTTTGCTGCCGGGGTCCGGGTATTTGCGTAATGCCCCGCCATCATCACCCAACTCCTCCCAGATCGCCACAACCACCTGTGGCGATGGCGGATAGGGATTCTCATTGGTGTTGAGCTTGATCCAGCCCGGTCCGTCGGGTTGAAATCCGGGAACATACCCGGCCATCTCGGCGATATTTTTACGTAATGGCAGCATAAATTTAATACTCCTCCAGAATCTGATATTGCGTCGTTCGTCGTGCAGGGGTAAAACCGGCACCGCGCGCCAGGTCGATAATCTCCTGCTGCGACATGCGAAAAGACACGCCGGCAGCAGCGACAACGTTTTCTTCGAGCATGGTACCGCCCAGGTCATTGGCGCCGAAAAACAGGGCGACCTGGGCCGTCGCGGCTCCCTGGGTGACCCAGCTGGCCTGGATGTTGTCGATATTATCGAGAACGATACGTGACAGGGCCAGCACTTTCAGATACTCGACGCCACCGGCCTTTTCACCGCCCAGTTCGGTGTTATCGGGCTGAAAGGTCCAGGGGATAAAGGCGGTAAAACCTCCGCTACGCTCCTGAATCTCGCGGATGCGGAAAAGATGCTCGACAATATCCTCAAGTTTTTCACGACTGCCGAACATCATGGTCGCCGTCGTTCGCATGCCGAGCCGATGGGCCTCTTCCATGACGCTTGCCCACTGGCGCCAGCCGATCTTGTCCGGGGAAATCTCCTGGCGCACTTCATCCACCAGCACCTCGGCGCCGCCACCGGGAACCGAAGCCAGTCCCGCCGTCTGCAACCGCCGTAAGCAGTCTTCCATGCTGATGCCGGAGAGTTTGGCGACATGGATCACCTCCGCCGGCGACAGGGAGTGAATCTGTACCTGGGGATACCGCCGGCGCAACTGGCGGAACAATTCTTCAAACCAGTCAACGGTAAGAGTCGGGTGCAGTCCTCCCTGCATCAACAATTGAGTGCCGTCGTTGTCGACCAGTTCCTGTACTTTGGCAAAAATAGACGCATAATCAAGCAGGTAAGCGTCCGCATCGCCATCATTGCGGTAAAAAGCACAGAAACGGCACTTCGATTCGCAGATATTGGAATAGTTGACATTACGATCAACGACAAAGGTTACCCGTCGGTGGGGATGTTTGCGTTCCCGAATTGCGTCAGCCAGCTTACCGACTTCCAGCAGATCAGCTTCAGTCAGTAGCTGGAGGGCTTTTTCGCGAGTGATTGTCTGGGCGGTGTCCACGACCTTAATACTCCCGTATTTCCCGATAGAGGGTATCGCGCTCCACCGGCTGACGACCGGCATTACGGATCAGGGTAATCAGTTGTTCGCGAGTCAATACCTGGGGGGAA
>SLDV01000003.1 GCA_007125165.1 Geobacteraceae bacterium
TACAATCATTTATAAATATTATTGCGTGAAAATGATTTGGCATGACGATAAATTCGTCTAACCTGACATTCTCACGCACCGCAGCGGTCAATTGCCATTCCTCCTGAACGATTTCACCGACCGTATTCAACCGCACTTCACCATCCACCACCTCACCAAACAGACATTCCCTTTGCCACGCACAAATTGTCACAAAATATGCGCCTGCATGGGAATAATCATAGTCACGCAAACGGATAGACCGACGGCGATGGACTTCCGCATTGTATACCATTCCCCCTCCGTAAGGGCGCGATTCATCGCGCCCTGCTCTAGCCAGTTACACCAAGCGCCCTACCCCCACATAGCCAAACCCGGCAGCACGAATCAATTCCGGATCGTACTGGTTTCGTCCATCAAATATCAACGGTTGCTTCATCGTCCGGCGCATAGCATCCAGGTCGGGGTTGCGGAAGGGTTTCCATTCGGTCACCAGCAGCATCGCGTCCGCACCCTCTAACGCCTGGTACTGATTTTCAACCAGCCGTAGTTGCCCGGAGGTAAACCACTCAGACGGCAACTCACGCGCAGCGGTCTCCATGGCAACCGGATCATAAGCCAGCACTACGGCTCCGGCAGAAACCAGATCAGCCAGCAGCACCTTTGATGAAGATTCACGCATGTCATCGGTCCCCGGCTTGAACGCCAAGCCCCAGACACCAAACGTCAGGCCCGACAAATCATCACCAAAATGGCGGCGCAATTGACGCCCGAACCACTCCTTCTGATAGGCATTGCGCTGCTCCACTGACTGTAGGACCTGCGGCTCAAAATCAACCTGCTGCGCCATGCGGATCAGGGCCTGCACATCCTTGGGGAAGCACGATCCACCATAACCGCAACCGGGATAAATAAAGGAGAAACCGATACGGCTGTCCGAACCGATACCACGGCGTACATTCTCCACATCAACACCCATCAATTCACACAGGTTCGCCATTTCGTTGATAAAGGAGATTTTCGTTGCCAACATCGAATTAGCCGCGTACTTGGTCATCTCCGCATCACGAACACCCATAAACATCGTCCGTTCATGATTACGGTTAAAAGGTGCGTAAAGCTGCTGCATCAGTTCACGTACGCGCGCACTATCCGTACCGACAATAATCCGATCCGGCTTCATGAAGTCATCGATGGCAGCACCCTCTTTTAAAAACTCAGGATTACTGACAACATCAAACTCAATGGCAAGGCTACGGCGATCAAGCTCTCGTTGAACAGCCTCACGTACCTTTTCCGCCGTTCCTACCGGCACCGTCGATTTGTTGACGACAATGCTATATTCGGTCATCAGCGACCCGATTTCTCGGGCGACAGCCAACACATACTGAAGGTCCGCAGAACCATCCTCACCAGGTGGCGTACCGACGGCAATAAAGTAGAGGCTGCAATCATCCATCGCATCAGCCAGATTGCTGGTAAAGTGCAGCCGCCCTTCTTCATGATTACGAGCGACCAGTGTTTCCAGGCCCGGCTCGTAGATCGGCAGCTTCCCTTTTTTCAGACCCTCGATTTTTTCCCGGTCGATATCAACACAATAAACCTGGTTGCCCATTTCGGCAAAACAGGCACCACTGACCAGACCGACATAACCCGTGCCGATAACCGTCAATTTCATAAAAACCCCTCAGAATGATTTGATTTTTAATGTTTCGAAGACACTGAAAATTTGCTGAAAGGATACAGGGCTTTAGCATTAAAGTGAAGAAAATAACCTGAAAAACTCTTGTCCACGGAAAACACGGAAATTACGGAAAAAAACATACAAACCAGTTTTTGGTTAAAACCTAGAAAAAGCCTTTAAATCTTTTCATGTCGCGGTAAAAACCTGAAAATCCTTGGTTTTCTTCGCAATCTTTGTGGCTCCGTGTGAGTAATAATTTTTCATGGAATAACAATCTCCATCCCCTCCGCCAGATTCTGCAATTCAGCTTTTAGCGCCGCCTTGGCATCCTTGTCACCATGGACCAGGTAAATCGTCTCCGGCAGATGACGCATCCGTTTGATGAAATTCACAAGATTCTGCTGATCAGCATGAGCGGAATAACCGCTGACCGTATGAATCTGCGCCTTGATGTCATGGCGCTCGCCATCCAGAATCACATAACCGCCCCGCGGCCCGTAGGTCTGGATTGCCCACCCCGGTGTGCCTTCGGCCTGATAGCCGACAAAAAGAACATCGGTGCGCACATCTTTTAACAGCGCCTTGAGATACGCAACGATCCTTCCACCGTTGCACATCCCACTACCGGCAATCACAATGGCAGGACGCGCTGTACGCTGCAGATATTCAACGGTATGAAGATGATCCTGATGGGAGTCGATGGTGATCAACTGTTCAAACGATAGCGGATGACGCCCCGCTGCAACCTTGCGACCGGCCTCAGCATCCCATAAATCCTTGAGCTGACGATAGATATCAGTAAAACGACTGGCCAGCGGCGAATCAACGATGATTTCAAGGTCATCCCAGGACATGCCGGCGGCAACCTCCTCTCGGCGGCAGCGAAAGATCAGATCCTCCAGTTCATACAGCAGCTCCTGGGTCCTGCCGATACTGAATGCCGGAATCAGAATAGCTCCACGATCAGCAAATGCCCGCTTGATCACCTGACGCAATAATTTGCGCCGCTGGCGGCGGCCGGAATGCAGGCGATCACCGTAGGTACTTTCCAGAACTACCGTATCGGCTCGATAAGGGGCTCTCGGTGCCGGCAACAAGGGCGCGTAGGGAGCGCCCAGATCCCCGGAAAAGAGGAAGCGACGCCCCGCCACATCACACTCAATATAAGCCGACCCAAGGATGTGTCCGGCGCGCTTGAACTTCGCCCTGATATCGGTACCGGCGATATGCGCCCATTGGCCAAAGGGAACAGCAACAATACGCTCTTCAATCAACCGGAGAAAACGCTCCACCAGGCGCCGATCCCTGGTAAAACCAATCTTGACCGCATCCTCCAGGACCAGCGGCAGCAACTGCGCCGAGGCCTCGGAACAATAGATGGGGCCGTCAAATCCGGCAGCCAGCAGATAGGGGATCCGCCCGGCATGATCAATATGAACGTGGGTAACCAGCAGCGCCTTGATGTGATCAACTGGAAAATCGATTTCCAGCGGCCGCTCCTCCGCCCCCTGAAACAACCCGCAATCGATCAGGACTCCAGAATCCTGCGTAACCCGCAGTTCATAGCAGGAACCTGTCACCCCGGTCGTGCCGCCGTGAAAATGTAATTGTGGATAATCAGTCATTGTTCCCCCCTCCCAAAAAAAATTACTGTCAGTCTAGGCATCCTCACACAAAGTCACGAAGATTCCAAGAAAACCTTAAAATCTTTATTATCCACGGAAAGCACTGAAATTACAGACAAAACCGAAACTCATATGGTAAAAACCAGGGTCAAAACCATTTTTTTATTGTTAAAACCTTACCCTGAAAGCTTTTTGTTAGTAATCTTTTAACCTTAAAGATTTTGCCTGCGTTTCTGCCTCAAGATTCCCTTCGTGACTTTGTGGCTCCGTGTGTGGAAAGTTTTTTCCGTGTTCTTCCGTGTAGTCCGTGGACAAGTGCCTTTGTGAGAAAAGATCGACTGTAAACTTTTCCGACAAACGTAAAAAAA
>SLDV01000014.1 GCA_007125165.1 Geobacteraceae bacterium
GCTGTGCGATGGCGTTCGGCGAATTCCGCCGCCTGTGTTGGTTGTTCCAAGCGACAGCTCGCAGCCGCGGCGACCGCCAGCGTATAAGGATCTTCCGGATAGGTGACTAATACTTCCGCGGCCAGCTCAAGCGCCTCTTGCGGGCGGTTTGCTATCAACAGAAGTTCGGCGACATGAAACCGCGTGTGTGGACCACGAGAAAACTCACCGGCTGGCAGTCGAAGGTAATCCACAATGGCAGCATGAACTTTTGCAGGGTCGACCTGCCCATCCTCCTGAAAGGTTTCTATGACGTGCCAGTAACGGTCGTGACGATCAGCCCATATCTGTATGTGCATCTCCCGAACTGCCATCACGATACCCATCATAAAGATGCCGTAAAACGTAAATGCACCGATGGACTTGGCGACCGTCGCCAGCCATCGTTGTTTGTAGAATGTTCGCACAGCTATGGCGCTATAAAGAACAATCAGCGCCAAGATTACCCAACTGACATTTCGCATAACCAGGTCCGCTACCCCACCTGGTTCGATTGGAATGCGAAGCAGGTCCGCCAGCGCTTCGAACGTGAAGAGCAGAAGCCAAAGCGCTATCAAATGAGTAGTAAATACGAGATGTTCCAGGTACAAATGCCCGCTGCGCCGAAACAGAATGTAAAAAGCGAGAGCAAGCAAGGGAATGCTTGCAATCAGGATGAGTGATCCAAATCGCTGCATTCGGTCGACAGTCAGATCAACGCGGACCTCACTACCGGCGAAATACTTCAAGTAATGGAACAGCTTCTCTCCCTGATAATCACCGGAATCGTCAAACAGGTGTTGGTCAATTCCTGGTGGTTTGAATTCGCCACTATCCGGATCGATGGCAAATACGCTCATTACGGCAGCGAAGTACAGCGCAGAACACACGATGTAGATGCGAAGCGGTGAGGCATAGAGCTCGCGCCGGCCCTGCAACCAGTGCAGGCTCAGGATACCGGGTCTGAAGATCAAGGTGCGAAGTGTGGTGCGAAACCTCCCGTCTATGGAAAAAAGGCTGTCGAACAGATCAGACAGCCAGTCCTTCAATGTGATCCGATGGGCTACACGCTCGACCCCGCATCCACTACAGAAGCAGCCAGTGGGCGGTGTGCCGCAGCGTGGACATGGACTTTCGGGAACAGAAGTCACCGGCAGCTCACAGATTGCATCTCAAATAATTCATGATCAGGTGGACGTGTCCACACGAAGCATAAACTAAAATGTTCTTGTTTATGCCTTTGAGGCGGACTTGCCTTTCCGACCATGGGCGCCAGCGCTTTTGGCCGCTGTCGGAAGGAACAGGATAGTTCGGTTCAGGGTTCGGTGTTATGGTTTGGGGGGTTGTGTAGCTTGGAGCCTTGTTTATGTTGGGTGCTATTGCGGGGGATGTGGTTGGGTCGGCTTTTGAGCATCGGCCGGTCAAGTCGACGGATTTTGAGTTGTTCTCTTCGGGGTCGCGGTTTACTGATGACTCGGTGTTGACCGTGGCGGTGGCGGATGCGATTTTGTCGGGGCGGGATTATGGGGAGTGTTTGCAGGATTGGGGGTTGCGTTATCCGCGGGCCGGGTATGGGCAGAGTTTTTTTGGTTGGCTGCATGCCGATGATCCGCGGCCGTATGGCAGTTGGGGTAATGGTTCGGCGATGCGTGTGAGTCCGGTGGGGTTTTGTTTTGATGACGAAAAGCATGTGCTGGAGCAGGCGGCTCGATCAGCCTCGGTTTCGCATGATCATCCCGAGGGCATCAAGGGGGCGCAGGCGGTGGCGCTGGCGATCTGGCTGGCTCGCCGGGGCGAGGACAAGCGCTCCATTCGGGCGCGGATCAGTGAAGAGTTCGGTTATGACCTGGACCGGCGCCTGGACGAGATTCGGCCGGGCTACGGCTTCGATGTGTCCTGCCAGGGCAGTGTGCCGGAGGCGATCATCGCTTTTTTCGAATCGGATGATGTCGAGTCGGCGATACGCAACGCGGTGTCGCTGGGCGGCGATGCCGATACCCAGGCCTGTATCGCCGGCGGTATTGCCGAAGCCTTTTACGGTGAAGTGCCGGCGTTCATACGCGACGAAGTGCTTGAGCGGTTGCCACCCGACATGGTCGAGGTGATTGAAAGATTCGGCCATTGAGGTCTGCTATTCTTCGGGCTTCTGATGGTCGAAGAACGGGATCACCAACCTTCATGAAACTTTATACCTTTCCTGCGGCGCCGAGTCCGCGACGAATTCATCTGTTTCTGGCCGAGAAGGGCATGGAGATCGACCAGGAGATGGTCGATATTCGCTCAGGCGCCCATTTTGACCCGGATTTTGGCCGGTTAAGCCCGCAGCGTACCGTACCTTTACTGGAACTTGATGACGGGACTTGCTTGAGCGAGTCGGTGGCGATCTGTCGTTACCTGGAAGAGATTCAGCCCGAACCGCCGTTGCTGGGGCGAACCGCAACCGAGCGGGCCTGGATTGTTGATCGTGATCACTGGGTGGAGATGAATGGACTGCTGGCGGTGATGGAGGCGTTTCGCAATAGCCTGCCGGGCATGCAGGACCATGCCCTGCCGGGGCCTCGTCCGGTGACCCAGATCGCGGAACTGGCCGAGCGTGGTCGGCAGCGCTATGGCTGGTTCCTGGAGGATCTGGACCGGCAACTTGGGCGGCATGCGTTTGTCGCCGGGGATGCATTCAGCGTGGCCGATATCACCGCCCTGGTCACGGTGGATTTCGCTTCCCGGGGTATCAAGATGGCGATTCCGGATACACTTGAAGATGCATTGCGCTGGCACCGGAATGTGTCGGCCCGGCCATCAGTCAAGGCCGGTCATTGAGTCCAAAAGGGAGGGAATACCTGTGCGAATGGTCATGAAATATGAATCGCGGTCCGAGGCCGATGAGCGGGCCGCGTTTTTGCAGGCGCACGGGATTGCCACGCATGTCTCGGATATGGTGTCCATGCGTCCCAACCTGGCGCATCAGGGGCGGTTTCGGGCCGGGCTTTGGGTGATTCTTGAAGCTCAGTATGATGATGCGGTGGGGTTGTTGAAGGACCCGGATCATGAGATCGAGAATCCTTTGAGTGTGGATCAGTTGAAACATATGGAGACCGAGGGGGCGGCTCGGGCTCGTCGTACCTTGATCAAGTGGTCGGTTTTGATTGTGATTGGCTTGGGGTTGGTTGCTGGGGCGATCGTGGTTTTTGGCCCATAGGTTTGTGGTTTTGCCTGCATTGTCTGAAAATCAAAACCTGTTGAACGCAAAGACGCGAAGACGCGAAGAGTTAAAAAGGGTTAAAACGTTAAGAGATTAAGGGGTTAAGTTTCAAACTTTATTTCTTTTCTTAGCGTCTTAGCGTCTTTGCGTTTCAAAGGTTTTTTTGGTTTTTTCAGGTCTTCAGGCGGTAGCCGGTTCGGAAGATCCACCAGGCCAGGGCCATGCACAGAACGATAAAGCCGGTCAGGGCCGCCAGGCTGATCCAGATGGTGACATCGCCTGTGCCGAAAAAGCTCCAGCGGAAACCCGAGACCATGTAGACGATCGGGTTGAACAGGCTGAGTGTGCGCCAGGGGTCGGGCAGCATGTCGATCGAGTAGAACACCCCGCCCAGAAAGGTCAGCGGAGTCA
>SLDV01000160.1 GCA_007125165.1 Geobacteraceae bacterium
GCTGACCATGACCGATATCGGCAATGATCTGGTTTTTGAAATAGAAGATTCAGGGGCCGGCGTTCCGGCTGCATTGACGAATGATATTTTTGTGCGAGGATACACCACAAAAAGCAGCGACAGGGGTCAGGGTTTGTATCTTGTAAAATTAGCCTTGTCTGCCCTGGGCGGGGATATCACCATTTCTGATAGTGAACTGGGTGGAGCATTCTTCAGCGTCTTCATTCCCAAACATGGGGGAGGCAATATTGGAACTGAAAGTACTGATCGTTGATGACGATCCCCAAATAGCTGAAATTCATCAGCATTTTGTCCAGAAAATCAACGGCTTCAGCATCTGTGGAATTGCCGGAACGCTCGAAGATGCCGAAAAAATGAGTTCGTTGCTTCAGCCGGATCTGATCCTTCTCGATCTTCACTTTCCTGAAGGCAAAGGAACGGAGATTCTCTGGAATCTGCGCGCCCGCCATCAAGCCACCGATGTCATTCTCATTACTGCGGCCAAGGAACTGGAACCTCTGCAAGAGGCGATTCGCGGTGGTGCCTTTGACTACATTCTGAAGCCGGTCATGTTCCAGCGCTTTCAGGAGGCCCTCGAGCGTTTTCGCGAACACCGGATGCGGATGAGCGCTGATGCGTCCCTGGACCAGAGTACTGTCGACCGACTTCTCCACCCCTACAAGACAACCCCCCCCGGGGAGCCTCAATTCCCCAAGGGAATCGACGCCCTGACCCTGAAGAACATACAGACCGTCTTTGCTCAGCCCCGCGTAAAGGGATTGAGCGCCGAAGAGGTAGCTGAAATCATCGGCGCCAGTCGCACCACCGCCCGACGCTATCTGGAGTATCTTGTAGCTCATAACGAGCTGACCACTGAGCTGGTTTACGGCACCGTCGGCCGCCCGGAGCGCCGTTATTTCTGCAAGAGCGCGCCTCATGCAAACTGATTTTCGAACAGTATTTCGATGATAATCTTTGACAAGACCGGCTAATTCCCCTCATGATGTGGTGCCTTCTCGTCTGTCATGCCTGCGGGGATAACTGTCATGGTTTCACTGTTTCTGATTCTTGTCAGCGCGGTATTCGTCAACAACTTTGTTCTGACTCGCTTTCTCGGTATCTGCCCTTTTCTTGGGGTATCCAAAAAAGTTGAGACATCTATCGGCATGGGCATGGCAGTCATCTTTGTCATGACCGTGGCCTCTGTTGTTACCTGGTTCATCCAGTACCTGGTTCTGTCTCCCTTTAACCTTGAGTACCTGCAGACCATTGCCTTTATTCTGGTCATCGCATCACTGGTACAACTGGTAGAGATGATCATTCAGAAGACCAGCCCCGTCCTCTATCAGTCCCTGGGAATCTTTCTGCCCCTGATCACTACCAATTGTGCCGTTCTTGGTGTTGCCGTTCTGAATATCCAGAGTTCGTATTCCTTTATTGAATCTGTTGTTTTTGCCATTGGTGCCGGTCTCGGTTTCACCCTGGCCATGATTCTTTTTGCCGGTCTGCGCGAACGCATCGACCTGTGCCCGGTTCCTGACGCCTTTCGCGGCACAGCCATCGCCTTGGTAACCGCCGGACTTTTGTCGCTGGCGTTTATGGGGTTTGCCGGATTGGTAAAGATATAATCGTTCCTTAAAAATCGATCATTTACTTTTGTCTGAAGGTGTTTACCTTATGCTCAGCGCCGTAGCCTGTCTTGGTGGCATCGGCCTGGTGGCCGCAACCGCCCTGGGAATTGCCGCCAAAAAATTTGCTGTTGAGGTCAATTCCAAGGAAGCAGCAATTCTGGCGGCCCTGCCGGGAGTCAACTGTGGAGCCTGTGGTGAGCCCGGCTGTTCAGGTTATGCCCGCGCCGTTGCCCAGGGGCGACTGCCACCTGACCTCTGCCCACCGGGAGGCCGGGAAACAGCAGAAGTACTGGCCGGGATAATGGGCCTGGAAATACAATCCAAAGCACTGCAAATTGCTGTTATTTTATGTCAAGGCAGCAACAACCTGGCACAGCAAAAATATCATTATCTTGGGCTGGAAGATTGCAATGCCGCGCAGAGATTGGCCGGCGGCCCCAAAGCCTGCCCCGCCGGCTGTCTCGGCCTCGGATCCTGCGTCCGGGTCTGTCCATTTGACGCTATCGAGATCACTACTGATCAGCTTGCCGTCATCAATCGTGACAAATGTACCGGTTGCGAGTTGTGCCTCAAGACCTGTCCGCGACAGGTTATCGTCATGGCTCCTGAAGCGGTCACGACCCATGTCCTCTGTAACAGTCACGATAAGGGAGCGGCGATCAGAAAGTACTGCCGGATCGGCTGCATCGGCTGTCAAATTTGTAAAAAAGCCGCACCCGATGCTTACCTGATCGAAGACAACCTGGCGCGGGTGAATTATGAACATGCCGAAAATGCGGCGGCGGCGATATCCAAGTGTCCGATGAAGTGCATCCGCGATCTGGCGGCCGCGAAATAAATTGAAAATACCGAAAAAACAGCGCTAGCATCTCTGTCAACGGGTAAACGAGCAACTTACGATGGGCATATCAACATTTCCCGGAGGGATACACCCTCCCGACAACAAGGACTCAACCTCCGCCAGGGCGATAGAAGCCTGTCCTCTGCCCGACGAACTGATTGTGCCGACCCTGCAACACATCGGCACACCGGCAGACGTCTGTGTCGAGATCGGGCAGATGGTCGACAAAGGAGAACAGATTGCCACCGCCGTCGGCCCTATTTCAGTTCCCATCCATGCACCAACATCCGGTGAGGTTATTGCCATTGAGGCACGCCCTCATCCGGTTGGACGTGACCTCCTCGCCATTATCATCCGCCCGGACGGAGCGGCGCGTTGGAGTCCGGAATTACATGGAACAGATCCGACGCTACTCAACCCTGATCAGTTGCGCGAGATTCTCTTTCAGGCCGGAATTGTCGGTCTCGGCGGGGCAACCTTCCCGACCCATGTCAAGCTGTCGCCACCACCGGATCGCTCCATCGACACCCTGATTATCAACGGCAGCGAGTGTGAGCCTTATCTCACTGGTGATCATCGTCTGATGCTCGAGCATAGTGAAAAAATTCTCGACGGAATCCTTATTCTCAAGCGCATTCTAGGTGTTGACCGGGTCATTCTCGGCATTGAAAAAAATAAGCCCGACGCTATGACGGCCATGCAAGAGGTCTGCGCAAAGAGCCCGGTGAGGATTCAGCCCCTGGCGGTAAAATATCCTCAGGGGGCTGAGAAACAGTTGCTTGAAACCCTTACTGGTCGACAGGTCCCGACCGGCAAGCTCCCCATGGACTGTGGTGCCGTCGTGCAGAACGTGGGCACAACCGCTGCCGTCAGTACTGCTGTACGGTCAGGGCACCCCCTGGTGGAACGCATTACCACGGTGACCGGACCCGGTATCCGTACACCCAAAAACCTCAGGGTCACTATCGGCACCCCTCTGTCCCACCTGGTTGAGCAGTGCGATGGCTTTACCGAAGATCCGGGGAAAATCATTGTCGGCGGACCGATGATGGGCACCGCCCAGGTAACACTCCAGGCGCCGGTGATCCGCGGGACCTCAGGTTTGCTGGTCTTGCGCCGCAA
>SLDV01000140.1 GCA_007125165.1 Geobacteraceae bacterium
CGTCGGCCACGATCTGACGATTCTGCGCACGGAAGATGGTGGTCGCAACTGGCAACTGATTCATGAAGATCGCGACGAACAGCCTCCTTTTCTTGATGTTCTGTTTGTCAACGAACACCACGCCTTTGCCGTCGGGGCATACGGTACCTTTTTTGAGTCAACAGATAGCGGTAAAACCTGGGAACAGCGCTGGATTGCCGAGGACGACTTTCATCTCAATGCCCTCGGTATTACCGGCAACGACATCTACATCGCTGCGGAAGCCGGGATGCTTTACAAGTCGGAAGACGAAGGTAAAACCTTTATCGAACTTGATCCGGGCTATGAGGGCTCTTTTTTCGGCATTTTCCCTGTCAGCAACAGCAACCTGCTGCTCTTTGGCCTGCGCGGCAACCTGTTTCGCTCAGACGATGAAGGAGAAAGCTGGCACCAACTTGACACGGACACCGATGCCGGGCTGACCAGCGCCGTACAGCTTGCCGACGGCACCCTTCTGGTGGCGGGTTTAAGCGGCACCCTCCTGGTGGTTGATCAGCAGGATTTTCTGGTGACGACCCAGCAGGAGCCGGAGCGCAAAGGGTTCAGCAAACTTCTGGAAACAACAGAAGGCCAGGTTCTTGCCGTGGGTGACTTCGGTGTAACCCTGCTGCCGTCAACCCTCTTCCGGTAACTGGAACAGACGAGAAAACATCTGATGAAACGCGAACGGATCACCAACCTGCTTGAAGGCTTTATCTTCAGTAACCGCCCGCTGCTGCTGGGCGTATTCCTCATCATCACCCTGCTGATGGGTTACTCCCTCTCCAATCTGCGTATCGATGCCGGTTTTGCCAAACAGCTCCCCCTGCAGCACGAGTATATGCAGACCTACATTGAGCACGGTCAGGAATTCGGTGGCGCCAACCGCATCATGATCGCTCTGATGGTCAGGGAAGGGGATATTTTTACTGCCGATTTCTTCCATACCCTGGAACAGGCCACGGATGACGTCTTTTTTATTCCCGGGGTTGACCGCTCTCAGGTCACCTCGATTTTCACCCCCAATGTTCGCTATACCGAGGTCGTCGAAGATGGCATTGCCGGCGGTAACGTAGTGCCCGCTGATTTTGTCCCTAACGCCGAAGGTCTGGAACGGGTGCGGGACAATATCCTGAAAGCCGGCATTGTCGGCCGCCTGGTAGCCAATGATTTCAGCGGCGCCATGATCAGCGCCGAACTGCTGGAGTTTGATCCCGGCACCGGTGAACGTCTTGATTTTATTGGCGTTGCTCACCAGCTCGAAGAGCAGATCCGCGACACCTACCAGAGCGAGCAGATCGATGTGCATATTATCGGTTTCGCCAAGGTCATTGGTGATATCGCTGATGGCGCCCAGCGGGTTGTGCTCTTTTTCTTTGTCGCCTTTGCCATCACAACAGTGCTGGTGCTTCTCTATACCCGTTCATTTATTCTCACTCTGGTGCCTTTGACCTGTTCCCTGACCGCCGTTATCTGGCAACTCGGCATGTTGCCGGTTCTGGGCTACGGTATCGACCCCATGGGGCTGCTGGTTCCCTTTTTAATTTTTGCTATCGGCGTCAGTCACGCGGTGCAGATGATCACCGCCAACATTGCTGAAGTCCGCGGCGGCGCGGACCGCATTACCGCCGCCAAAGCCAGCTTCCGCCAGTTGCTGATACCCGGTTTTGTCGCTCTGGCCAGTGATACCATCGGTTTTATTACCATTCGCCTCATCGAAATCCAGGTGATTCAGGAAATGGCCATTACCGCCAGTATCGGCGTTGCCGCCATCATTCTGACCAACCTGGTGCTGTTGCCGATTCTGCTTTCTTACGTGCGCACCGGCAACCGTTACCATCGGCGCGTTGATCAACAGGTGCAGGTACTCAAACCGGTCTGGCGCTTTTTTGAACGCGCTGCCGAACCGGGAACCGCCAAAGTGATCATTGGTGTCGCCCTGGTACTCTTTGCTTTCGGTGTGTGGAAAGCCGGCGATGTCAAAATCGGCGATATGCATCGTGGGGTACCGGAGCTGCGCGCCGATTCACGCTACAACATCGACTCCGAGGTTGTGACCAGCCATTTCTCCATCGGCATCGACCTGATTTCGGTGATTACCGAAACAGAAGCGGACGCCTGCATTGATTACCGGATCATGGATCGGATTGACCGTTTCGCCTGGCACATGAACAATGTTGAGGGAGTTCAGTCGGTCGTCAGTCTGCCGCAGGTTGCCAAAACCATCTATTCCGGCTGGAACGAGGGCAGCCTCAAATGGCGGGTCTTGCCCCGCAACCAGTCGAGTATGGTCCAGGCCGTTGGTTATGTGCCGACCAGCAGCCGCCTGCTCAACCCGGATTGCAGTGTGATGCCGGTGATGATTTTTCTCGAAGACCACAAAGCCGAAACCATCGATCGGGTAGTGGCGACGGTGAAACAATACCGGGAAGATCACCCTTACGATAACATCAGCTTCCGCCTGGCAACGGGTAATGTCGGCGTAATGGCCGCCACCAACGAAGAGGTTGCCGCCTCCCAATTTCCAATCCTGCTGTATGTCTTCAGTGCCGTCACCCTGCTGTGTTTCATCCAGTTCCGCTCCATCAGGGCGGTTCTGTGTATCCTTCTGCCCCTGGGCCTGGTATCCCTGCTCGCCTACGCAATGATGAGCATTCTGGAAATCGGCCTGAAAGTCTCGACCCTGCCGGTCGTTGCCCTGGGCGTCGGCGTCGGTGTTGATTACGGCATTTACATTTTCAGTCGCTTGCGTACCAACATGAGTACCGGCATGCCCCTGCAACAGGCCTATCTGCATACCCTGGCGGTCACCGGCAATGGTGTGTTCTTCACCGGCGTAACTCTGGCTATCGGCGTGGCCACCTGGATTTTTTCACCGCTCAAGTTCCAGGCTGACATGGGCATCCTGCTGACTTTCATGTTCCTGGTCAATATGCTCGGTGCTATTCTCCTGCTCCCGGCACTCGCGGCCGTCCTCTACCCGAAACAGCAAAACGAGGAATCTGACACCACAGCCCAACCTTGATATAATGACCCTGAACCATCTGTTGCGGGTGGTTCAGGCAACCCAAAAAATAAAAACCTGTTTTATTGTCAGTTGACCTGAACGTAAAAGGCGCTAGACTGTGTATCTTATGGGCTATCTGTTCAGCCCTTTTTGCAGTTTCTGCCTGAAGTCGTTCCTGCTACGTTCGCAGACACAAGGTGGCCAACATGACCGAGACTCCCGATAATCTGCCCTGGCGTTCCATTCCCCAGATGCTCAGAAGTGTCGCCCAGGAGCATCCTGATAACCCCTGCGTCAGCTTCAAGCGCGGCGGCGGTTACCTGTCCTTTACCTACAGCGAGTTCTACACCCGCGTTCTGATGACTACCCGCGGCCTGCGCAAGGCCGGTATCAATCCCGGGGACAAGGTCGCGATCTTTTCGGAAAACCGAGCCGGTTGGGCTATCGCCGACATGGGAATACTCGCTGCCAAAGCTGTCAGTGTACCCATCTATACAACCAGCACCGCGAAACAGGCAGCCTATATCATCCATCACAG
>SLDV01000120.1 GCA_007125165.1 Geobacteraceae bacterium
GGGCAATGATCTGTTGTGACTCCAGCTCGGCCTGCTGCATGGCAAGCATCTGGTCACGCAAGCCGTTTTTGATGGCCTCCTGCTTTTCAAGTTCCCGTTGCAGCGCATCAATCTCGGTAATGTCACGCTCACTGACAACCACCCTGATCAGCTCCCCGCGCTCATCAAATACCGGCGTAGCAATAGAAATCAGCTTCTTGTAGCCGCCTTTGTTCTGCAACAAAGTGACGCGCTCATTACTCAAGCTGGTCTCCAGCGCCGCTGAACGATCAATAAAGCCTTCGGCAATCAGAGCGCGCATATTGCGCCCAACAATCGTATTGGCAGACGTTTTATGGATTTTCTCCGATGCCGGATTCATCCGGATAACATTGGCTTCAGCATCACAGACAAAGAGACCGTCGGAAGAAGAATCAATAATGGTATCCAGCTCACGCGACAGGGTGTTGAAGGAAGGGTGTCGGCGGGTCATGATATCGAGCTGACTGCTGTCGACCAGTACACAGACAGCGCCGGCAATCCGGTCATGCTGAACCAGACCATTGACAGCCACCAGATATTCACAACCACCGATCTGTATCGGGATTTCACAACTGCTCAAGCTGCCATCAAGAATTTTTTCGACATGTTCCCAGAAACCGGGATATTCCCGCCCCAACCGGCTACCGATGGAAATATCGAGCTGCCGACGGGCGCGGGAACTGAGCAGGACGACCCGTCCGCCACTATCGACAACAAGAATGTTTCGGTCAGTGGCGTCAACCACAGCCTGAGTATCAAGAGATATAAAATCATTTGGCATACAATCATTATGCACAAATGCATCAATCATGCAAGATGGAATAATGTGGAGAAGCTAGATGGATTCCCAGAACTCCGCCGCCTCCTTCCAACGCAGCGCCTCGTCGATATCCTGGGGCACTCCATGACCGGTGGAATACATGATGCCGAGGCAATATTGAGCTCGCGTGTGCCCCTGATCGGCAGCCTCGGTTAGCCACTTTTTGCCCTCAACGGGATCCTTTTCCACCCCCTTGCCGTTGAGATACATCACTCCAAGATTGTACTGTGCATCCGCATTACCGTCCCGGGCCGCCTCGCACCACCAGTGGTAAGCCAGAGATAGATCGGGGGCAACCCCAACCCCCTTGGCAAGATGCTGCCCAAGCAACACCTGGGCGCGACGATGTCCTCGGGTCGCAGCTTGTTTGAGCAGAGTCACAGCAGTGAGGGGGTCCCGCACTTCATCACTACCGCCACTTAGCAGCTTACCCAACTGATAAAGTGCGTCCAGATAGTTCTGCTCCGCCGCCCGTTGCAACCATTTGCGTGCTTCACTGTAATTCTGGAGAACTCCGGTTCCTCGGGCATACATCATTCCCAGATGAAACTGCGCCGTCGGCAACCCCTGGTCGGCGGCCTGACGCAACCACTGACGAGCCTTTGAATAGTTCTTCTTCACCCCCCTGCCAACAAGATACATATGCCCCAAAGTGAACTGCACTTTAGAATTTCCCTGCTCTGCCGCCAGCGCCCACCAACGTCGTGCCTCGAGAAAATCCTTGGGGACTCCGTGACCTTTGGCATACATCAATCCGAGATTGTACTGTGCATCAGAAAATCCCTGGTCGGCCGCCTTGCGAAACCAGATCAACGCCTGATCGTAATCCTGGGACACTCCCCGTCCCTTGATATAAGCCTGACCTAGAGCGTTTTGGGCACGAGCATAGCCCAACTCGGCCGCCTGTCGGAAATAGCGCGTTGCCTCTGCAGCATTTTCCGTTGTGCCCTTGCCCAGGTCGTACATCCGCCCCAGCATAAATATCGCTCGGGGATATTTATGCTGGGCCGCAAGCTGAAACCACTTCATCGCCTCACTATAAGACTTGGCCACCCCCTTGCCATACAGGTAATTCATTCCCAACCGATAGTGCGATTGTGCCAATCCGGTCATACCTCCCCCTTTTCACAAATAAACCGCTTTGCTAACAACAGTCTCCAGTTGACATAACTGAAAATGCGCCTCTGCCACTTTCAGATGTTTGCTACAGCACAGTGCTACTATACACGACAACAGCCAAACGACTGAACCGGCAAAACTATATCCTGATTAAACATTGACAATCTATGATTAATGTGGTCAAATCTTGCGACTATCACCACTTCTGCTAAGAGGTCAGCCCATGAGCACCCAACAACAAAAAAAGGAAATCCTTCTTGAAGCCGGTACCAATGAGATGGAAATTATCGAATTCTATCTCGGCACCCAACCTTTTGGTATCAATGTCCAAAAACTCAAGGAAATCATTCCCTTTGATCGGCAAGCCGTCACATCGATTCCCGGATGCGGCGAAGGAATGCTCGGCACCCTGCTGCTACGCGGCAGCACAATCCCCCTTATCGACCTGAAAAAACATCTGACCCACAAAGACACTAGCGAAGAATCAAGCCAGCGCCGCGTCGTTCTGGTCTGTGAATTCAACAACAGAACCAACGGCTTCAAGGTTGACGGCGTCAATCAGATCCATCGCATCTCATGGAATGACGTTCAACCCATGGCAAGCTTTATCGACCAGTTCCATCCTCGCTTTACCGGCAGCGTCAATATTGATGGGCGCGACATCCTCATCGTCGACCTCGAACACATTGTGACCGAATTCGATTCGGAAGCCAACATGGACTACGAAGTCCAGTTGCATCAGGACAGCATGAAAGAAAAGCTGCCCCATACCCGCGAAAAGATGAAGCTGATGATGGCCGAAGACTCTTCGTTGATTCGGGCAGGCATCGAAAAAGTCCTGAGGGGAGCCGGCTATACCTCTCTTGAGGTTTTTTCCGATGGCCAGGAATGCCATGACCGCCTCGTAGAAATCAAACAGGAAGTGGTTAACGGCGCAAAACTTACGGACAAACTGCAACTGCTGATCACCGACATTGAAATGCCGAAAATGGACGGACTCACCCTGTGCAAAAGAGTCAAAAACGACTCTGCACTCAAAGATCTTAAAGTGATTCTTTTTTCTTCACTGATCAATGAACAGATGTCCTACAAGTGCGACATGGTCGGTGCCGATGGCTATGCCACCAAACCACAGATTCCCTACCTTGTCGAAATGATTGACAAACTCCTCGAAATAGAAAAATAACCTCCCCTGAACGGAGACAATCAGGGCGGCAGAGATTATCTCCGCCGCCCTTGTCATGTACTCGCGATCAGATCGAAGCCTCCTCCAGCGCCGCCTCACGTTTGTTCTTGGCCTTCTTCTGCATGAACCAGATCCCCGCAACGATAACCAGGCCAATGCCATCGGTAATAAAGGTGGGCCAGAAGAGCAGGAAGTCTGCCCCGGCAAGCACAACCCACTCGAACATGGACGTCCGGCGAATCCAGTATCCCATCATCAATCTGGATAACGCGATGGCGCCGAAAAGAATGAAAGACTATCCGACAGGGTGTCGGGGAAATGTCAGTCGGCCTTTCCGCGCACGATGAGCACCGACACACTGACCTTGCGTACCAGATTTTCTGCCACACTGCCGA
>SLDV01000125.1 GCA_007125165.1 Geobacteraceae bacterium
CATAAAGGCGTGACCGTCGGCTCGCCGCAGGATAGCTCCTTCGCCACGGACTGCTTCAGAAATAAGAAAAGACTTGGCGTGGGGATGATAAAGCGTCGTGGGGTGGAACTGCATGAATTCCATGTTCGCAACATGGGCGCCGGCACGCCAGCCAATAGCTACTCCGTCGCCGGTAGCAATATCCGGGTTGCAGGTATAAAGATAAACTTTGCCTGCGCCACCGGTGGCCAGGACGGTGAAGTGTGCGCCAAAGGTGACCACGGTTCCGGTATTTTTTTCCAGGGCGTAAACTCCCAAACAACGATTCCCGGCAGGAGAGTCCAGGCCGATTTTGCCTGTAGTGATCAGGTCAATGGCAATGTGATGCTCGTAAAGATTGATGTTCGGGTGCTTTATTGCCGCCTCTACCAGAGCACGTTCAATTTCACGTCCGGTGGAGTCCTTGGCGTGCAGGATGCGCCGGAAGCTGTGACCACCCTCCCGCGTGAGGGCGTATTGTTGGTGTTTATTGCGACTGAACTTGACGCCCCAGTCAATCAGGTCTTTGATCGCTTTGGGACCAGAAGCAATAACCAGGTCGACGATATCAGGGTGCGACAGATGGGAACCGGCTATCATGGTGTCACGGGCATGATCGGCGAAGCTGTCTTCGGCAGAAAAGACTGAAGCAATACCTCCTTGCGCCAATTGGGTCGCGGTTACATCAATATCTCGCTTGGTAACCAGAGCGACGGTACCCTGATCCGCGACCTTGAGGGCGTAGGTAAGTCCGGCGATGCCGGTGCCGATGACCAGAAAGTCGCAGGTGATTTTCATGTCGGTAAGCTCCTTGTCCGAACTTTTCGGAGGAAATGCCGGCGACATTATCAGGTTGCCGTCTTTTCTTGTCAACCTGATGCCACGAATAAATGCGGCTTGACAGCAGTGGGGGCAAACGTTATAAAACTCTCATGATTCTTAAGTCTATTCTGATATCATTACTTATGATCGGGATCTTCCCGCTTTATAGTGACGCAGCGATCTATCGTTATGTTGATGCGCAGGGCAGGGTTCATTACACTAATGTTCCCACTGCCGGCCATTATCGTCTTTATCGTCCGGAGGGGGAAACCTTCCGTCTGCAAACCCTCATCGATCATTATGCCTCGCGTTTTCAGCTTGATCCGGCTCTATTGCTGGCTGTTATCAAGGTTGAAAGTAACTTCGATCCACAGGTTGTCTCACGTAAGGGCGCCCAGGGTCTGATGCAGTTGATGCCTGAAACGGCTCGTGAAGTAGGGGTCAGGAATCCTTTTGATCCATCTGAATCAATTTTTGGCGGTGCTATGTATCTGCGCAAAATGCTGGATACCTTTGAGCATCTCGATCTGGCTCTGGCTGCATATAATGCCGGCCCCGGAACTGTTCGACGATTTGGTGGCATTCCCCCCTATGAAGAAACCATAAACTATGTTAAACGAGTCAGATACTACATGAACCATTATCAGTTGAATGGAAATCGACTGTGACAAATGCTCATCGCCAATTACTTAACCTTCCGAATATTCTGACCCTGTCACGTATCGTTGCCGTTCCGATAGTGGTCGTACTTTTGTTGTTTGAATCAAAGCAGACCAGTTTCTGGGCCGCTATTGTTTTTCTGGCAGCATCTCTGACAGACTGGCTCGACGGGTATCTGGCACGCAAATGGGAAGTTGTCACCGTGCTCGGTAAATTTCTTGATCCACTGGCAGACAAATTGATCGTTATGGCAGCAATGATCATGCTGATTCCTCTCGATCGTGTGCCGGCCTGGGCTGTTTTTGTCATTCTTGCACGTGATATTATCGTATCCGGTATACGTTCCATTGCCTCGTCCGAGGGAATCGTCATCGATGCCAGTACGCTAGGGAAATACAAGACAATTTTTCAGATGATTGCACTTGTAGCCTTACTGCTACACTACGAATATTATTGGTTCTTTGGCCTTCAATTCGATTTTTTACACGCGTCAATGCATAATGTGGGGATGGTCATTTTTTATATTGCTCTGCTGCTCACTGTCTGGTCCGGCGCTGATTATTTTGCCAAGTTCTTTAAAATCTTTGCAAGATAGTCAACTTATTGATATTTAAAGAAAATTTCAAAAGTAAAAAAACCAGATTTTTATTGACACCCAATGAAGCGTTTTGCTATACATACATCCGCTCGAAGACAGAAACCACTTAAGCGGGAATAACTCAGTGGTAGAGTGCAACCTTGCCAAGGTTGAAGTCGCGGGTTCAAATCCCGTTTCCCGCTCCATATTTAAACGGCTCCCTGACTAAGAAAGAGGGAGCCGTTTTTTTTATTGTTTTTTACATTATAGAATGCTAATCTTGTCCAGAATTGCGCATAGTTCTCCACGAAAATTGTAATGACGCTGTTCATTAAAAACTTCTTCGCACACATGCCTGGCGGAATGCAGATGACATTTTTATCGCGGCTACTAAATACGCTTCCAGTCCATCTGCTGATGAGTTTTTTTCTGGTTGGTACGCTTCTGCTACATGCCTCCATGCCGGTTCATGCCGCGGGTTCACGGTGGATTCAGGGCACTGGCCTTGAAAGAATGTCGACAGATGCTTTCGCTGACTGGACCGGCAGTCTTGAATACACTGGTGAAGAATATAGTGAACTGCTGCTTCTTGAGCCTGTAAATGGCGTTGTGGTACCAGCAAATAGTGCGTCACCTTTTATCCACTGGACATCAGATGCTTCTGCCTGGGTAGTTCGATTGACTGCCGCCGACGACTTCCTGGTTCAGATCTTATGCTCCCGGCCTTACTGGGAGCCGGACGATAAAATCTGGCGGGAATTGATCAGTCGCAGTGCCGGTGCCGTTATCAACGTGGAGGTCTTGCCGGTCGGTGGTGTTTTTGGTCGTTCCATTGGTCGTGGTGTTTCTACTTTGGTTCATGTTGACGAGCATCGTTTGGAAACCCCGATCGGTTATCTGCAGATGCCGCTACCTTTTCGCAAAGCACAAGAACATCCTGAAAAAGCCATGTGGCGCAAGGCAACAGTATCGAGCGCCGATGAGCCGATAACTTTTCTGACCAACCTGCCGGTATGCGCCAACTGTCATACCTATTCCACCGATGGTTCAACCGTGGCCTTTGATATCGATATCGACGCTGACAAGGGTGGATTTATTCATACCGTTACATCTGAATCAATCGACATGACACGCGCCGATCATGGCAGTTGGAATCAATTGACTATTGACACGCCGGCCCCTGTCAGTTTCGGCCTCTTTGCCAGTCTGTCCTCAACCGGCCGCTACCTGGTGGGGACCGTCGGTGAAGTCTCCTTGTTTGTCATGATCGATGACCAGGCATTTTCCCAGATGTTCTACCCGGTTACCGGCCAGATTGCCGTAAATGACCGTCACCGGCAGAAACTTTTTGTCGTGCCGGGGACAGACGATCCCGCATATGTCCATACCGGCCCACGATTGAGCCCCGATGATCAAAGGCTGGTTTTTTCCCGTGCTCCGGTAAACCAGGACTA
>SLDV01000020.1 GCA_007125165.1 Geobacteraceae bacterium
CGCAAACTGAGCGCCGAAAAAACCTTCAGCGAACGAACTGCCTGGATTATTGACCAGGAAATCAAACATCTGGTCAACGCTGCTGAAACCGCAGCCAGAGAAGTACTCAGTGCCAACCGTAAACTGCTCGATGCTCTGGCGCAACGCCTGCTGGAGGAGGAATCCCTCGATCAGGAAGGATTTGAGCGCCTTCTTCGAGACTCCGGAACGATGCTGCAACCGGCCTGATGTTATCGATCAACGTCTGCCGACGGGATAACCCTTCTGCAGCCAATCGGAGATACCCGCGCGGTAGGTATAAACATTGAGGTGACCTGCTTGACGAGCCACGACCGCGGCTTCAGGAGCAAGACCTCAGGATAAGTTGCGACAGTAGAACACCAGGGGTATCTGTTTATCTTCCGGAAGCAGAGCGGCAAGGGTGCGGAACTGGTTACTGGCCTGCGAACTGATATTAACAGCGCCGCGAATATGACCACCATTAAACTCCTGGACTGTGCGGGTGTCAATCACCAGGAGATCCGGCATCTGATCGATGAGTCGTCTCAGTTCATCACTATTCAAATCAGGAATAGCCTGAGCTTGCACTGTTGCGATCGACACAATCAGGAACAAGAGCATGACTGCGACGCCGGCAATTGAAGGTTTTTTGTTCATGGATCTACCTTTCAAAAAAAGAATGTTCAACAACAGGGTTCCATGAGCTGGTGGACAAAAGGCTCCCAATCGATTGAAACTCGGTCGCCGGAATTGTTCCGGCGACCGTGGCAACCTACCAGTTTTCCGCCAACAACTCAAAATGATCCTGGGGATGGATACAGGCAGGACATTCGTCGGGAGCAACAGCCCCCTCATGCAGATAGCCGCAGTTCAGGCAACGCCACACCACTGTCTGTTCTTTTTTGAACACCGTACCGGCTTCCAGATTGGCCAGCAGCCCGCGGAAACGTTTTTCATGCTGTTTTTCCGAGACAGCAACAGCCCTGAAGGCTTCAGCAACCTCAGGGAAGCCCTCCTTAGCGGCGACATCGGCAAATGCCGGGTAAAGTTCGGCATGCTCCTCATGCTCACCCATGGCGGCGGCCAGCAGATTTTCAGCCGTTGTTCCCATCTTCCCCGCGGGATACATGGCGGTGATTTCCAGGTCACCACCCTCAAGAAACTTGAAAAAGCGCTTGGCATGCTCTTTTTCGTGGTTGGCGGTTTCTTCGAACACCTGGGCAATCTGCACGTAACCTTCCTTTTTGGCCAGAGCGCCATGATAAGTATAACGATTGCGCGCCTGACTTTCGCCGGCAAAGGCTTTGAGCAGATTCTTCTCTGTTTCAGTTCCTCTGATACTTTTTCCCATAATTTAATCCTCCTTGTGATGAAAAAAAGGGGGAAAAGGGGGGAAAAGGGGGGACATGTCCCCCCTTTTCTCCGGTATTATGTCCCCCCTTTTCCCCCCTTTTCCCCTAACAACTAGCTCAGACACTCCTTGCAGACACCATAAACAACCACATTTTTACTGTACACCTCTCCCCACTGCTGCACCTCTGGCGGCAGATCAAGCTGATCAATGGGCGTCCAGTCAAAATCCATAATCTTCTTACAACGACGACAGATCAGATGATGATGGCGGGCATGAGCCACCTCAAACCGAGCCTGACTTTCTATGGTTTCGACCCGATTGACCAGACCGTACTTGACGAAGGTTGACAGGGTACGATAGATAGTATCCAGCGACAGGGTCGGCATCCTGTCGTGCAGCCGCTGGTGCAACTGCTCGGCACTGGGATGATCAGATGCCTGCGCCAGTTCTCTGTATATTTCCAGGCGCTGCGGCGTCAGACGCAGGCTTTGCCGCCTGCAGGCGTCCTGAAACATATCTATTTGTTCTTTTAAAGTTGTCTTCACTGTCAATCCACCGCCTTATTAGGAATACTTCTTAGATAATCATTCAATGTGAGCACAAAAGTCAACCATCAGTTAAACTTTTTTCATCCAAATCGCAGTCCGGAAAGTGGTTTTACCTGTCGCTCCTGGCAAAGCTATCGGCATTACCCATTGGACATACTGCTAACTGTTTGATTAGGCTGACAGTCGACAATCATATCAAGCATCTGGGGTTAAACGGCCATGAAGATTCTTCACCTGATCAGTCAGCACCCGGACAGCACCGGTAGCGGCATTTATCTGCGCAACATCATCCGCGAGGCCGATCTGGCCGGCCATCAGAACTTTCTGATAGCCGGACTTTCCGATACAAGTGTCCCGCACATTGAAGGAGCTGATCCGGGCTCTTGTCATTTTGTTCGCTTTGGAGCCGGGGAACTTGATTTTACCATTCCGGGGATGAGTGACATCATGCCCTACCCCAGTACCCGCTTCAGCGCCCTGACCAGCGACCAGCTTGACCGTTACGAGCATTGTTTTGCCCAAGCGGTGACCGCAATGGTTGAAAAAGCCGAGCCGGATATCATCCACAGCCATCATTTGTGGATTGTTTCAGCCCTGACCCGCCGTCTTTTTCCTGACATCCCCATGATCACATCCTGTCACTCAACCGACCTGCGCCAATCGGTCCTTTGCCCCCACATCAAACAGCGGGTTCTGGAGCCTTGTCGGCGCATCGATCGCATTCTGGCATTAAGTAACGACCAGCGTGACAATATTGTAGACCTTTACGGTATCAACCCGGAGAAAATATCCGTTGTCGGCGGCGGTTTCGACGACAGGATTTTCAGCCTCAAAATAAAAAAAGCTGCCCCGCCGGTAAAGGTGCTCTACGCCGGCAAACTCAGCTTTTCTAAAGGGGTTGATTGCCTGCTGCGCGCCC
The DNA here is from genome assembly GCA_007125165.1 of Geobacteraceae bacterium. Classification (GTDB taxonomy): domain Bacteria; phylum Desulfobacterota; class Desulfuromonadia; order Desulfuromonadales; family Geopsychrobacteraceae; genus Pelovirga. The sequence goes on from SLDV01000020.1 coordinate 2,822, forward strand.
TCAACTCCCTGACCGACAGGGATATTGAGTTGCACCTGGCCGGCTCCGGTTCAGGGGATGAAGAGCGCTACTGTCTGGATTTGGCCGCCGGTCTGGGTAAGCTGGTCAAGATTTATGGTCACATTGATCAGCACAAACTGGCAGCCCTGATGGCCGAATGTCACATCTTTATTCTACCTTCTTTTTTCGAAGGTCTGCCGCTGGTGCTGCTTGAAGCGGTAGCCTGTGGCTGTCGCGTCATTACCACCGATCTTACCGGTTGTCTGGAACTGCTGGACGATGCCGATACTGATCTGGTCGAACTGGTTCCCCTGCCGCCGATGGAACAGATTGACCGTCCCGCTCCTGCAGATATCCCCCTGGTGGAAAACCGACTGATTCTGGCGTTGCAGATCATGGCAGCACGGGTTCGTGACAAACCAACACCATCACTCAATAATACCCGTAAAGTGACACAACCTTTTCGCTGGCCGGCCGTTTGCGACAGAATATTTCAGGTCTATAACGCTGCGAGGTCGCTAGACTGATGCCTCCCCATGGCACCATGCATATGGCCACACCCTTCAATCTCGTCGAACCCTAAACAGATATCCGTATTGACTCCACCTTTGCAACTGCGGTAGAAAGTCCCCCTGCTTGCCACCCTAGCTCAGTCGGTAGAGCAACTGATTCGTAATCAGTAGGTCGTCGGTTCGATTCCGATGGGTGGC
>SLDV01000132.1 GCA_007125165.1 Geobacteraceae bacterium
ACAATCCGCACCGGGGCAAAGCCGCCACCGGGGGTACGCAGATTAGTAAGCTGTCCCTGGTACAGTCGGGCACCGACGCCAAGCAGGTGATCACGGTAGACAAAGAGACGCAGGTCGACCTTGAAGGATTCGCCATCCTGACCAGTCACCTGAGAGGGGGGCACGAATTGCTGCACCAGGGTTGAGTCCGGCTCCTGTTCAGCAAAGCGCTTGCGGGTGATACTTTTCCCCATCAGCACGCCACGTCCGCCAAACTTGTTCACCGGCTTGAGAATCAGGCCTTTGCGTTCATCCCAGAGCACGCTCTCATCCATGTTACACATCATTCTACTGCGCGGTACCATCTCCAAAAGCATCTCTTTTTTTGTCAGTGAGAGACCTAAACCGCTCAGAACCTCTTCATCCGACCACAATACCATCCGGCGCTTGTCGGCCAGCAATCCATAGGCAAAGGGATTTGGAGATAAGCAGACCGCACCGGCCAGATAAGCAGCGCGCAAACCTGCAAGAGGCTCTTCTTCGAGAAAGAAGTCGCAGTGACGATTATAGATCAGATCAACCCGCCGCCCCTGGTAAAAAACCCCATCGGTATCGGCCTTCAACTCAGTGGGATCGGCGATTCCGACATCAATTCCGTAACCTGACAGCCACTCCCGACAACTGACCATTTCTGGATAAAGAGGTTGTTGCGGTGGATCTTCATCAAGGATCACCAGAGACTTTAACGGTCGCCGCGACCTGGAAAACTCCCGCCATTCACGCTGGTAACTGTAGAACAACCGCTGCTGGTAACGATCGGACAGGGGGATGCCATCCCCTCCCTGCAGATTCAGCATCTGACTTTGCCAGGCAACGTAGGCACCGCCGGCATTGGTATTAACTTCAATCAGGCGAGGCCCGTCCGGGCCCAGATGAAAATCGTACCCCATCAACAAGGCGGCATGACCCGGATCAAAACGGGCGACTTCAGGCACCTGAGGGAAAACCAGTTGGCGATAGGAGTCCCGCAGACTTAAATGGAACAGGGTGCGTGCCAGAGCGTGCATGCGCTTGAGATCATGTCGGCAGATATCGACACGCGTGGGACTGATGGGGATGCCGGGGTGTTCAGTATTCATATCGAATTTTTTTCAGAAAACATTGATACGCCGAATCAGGGCGCTGAGCAACCCGAAGCTGCGCTGATTAAAGTCGATGATTAACCGCGGCAGTTTGTTTAAGTCCGGCTGGTCGTGCTCTTGAGGCAGTGCTTCGTTGAGCATCATTGTTCCTTTCGGAGCAAGAATTTCACCAAACTCGCTGATCAGGGTGTCACACTGCTCCTGGCTGAGCTGCTTATTTAGCCGAATGACGAGCTTTTTCCCGACATAGCGCATGGAATGATAGTTGCGATAAAAATCATCGATGACAGCGACAGCCTCATGATAATCACGGGTAATGGTAAACAAACCAAAGTCTTCGCCGGAAATCAGACCGCGCTTGAACAGGCTGTCACGCAAAAATTTAAACCACTCATCCCAGTATCCGCCGTCATCGTCGATAAGTACAAGAGGAATCGGCGGATTCTTCCCGGTCTGGACCAGAGTCATGATCTCCATGGCCTCGTCAAGGGTGCCGAAACCACCGGGGAACAGAGCAACAGCATGGGCTTCTTTCAAGAAGGCGACCTTGCGGTTGAAAAAATACCGGTAGGTGATGACCTTCTTATCTTCGTTCATCACCGGGTTGGTTTCCTGCTCAAACGGCAGATGAATATTGACAGCAAAGGAATTCTCTACACCGGCACCCTCATTACCAGCGAGCATGATACCGGGTCCGCCGCCGGTAATCACCATGTAGTCGTGTTTGACCAGTAAACGACAAAACTCAACACAGGTCTGGTAAATAGGCTCTTCCGGAGCTGTTCTGGCGCTGCCGAATACTGTGACTTTTTTCCGCTGCCGATAAGGCGAAAAGATCTTGTTGGTATAGCGCATCTCCTTCATGGTCGTGCGCATCAGCTTCTGATCAGCCATGTAGCTGTTTTCCTGACCGGATTTCAAGGCGGTAATGATCATTTCGCGAACCAGACGTGGATGATTCACACCGGCCTTGCTCATGATCAGATCGATATACTCATCAATTTCGCCGTTGCTACGATTAAAGCTCAACAACATAACAGTATTCCCTCGGTATCTATTCACACCGGTTTCTATGAAAAAAAGATCGCCCTTGCAGGCGCCTGTACTGAAGAAGCAGCCCTGTCATGGCGGCTCCCTGATAACGCCGGGCGACAGCCAGATACAATTGTCTTAGCCGGGCCTCGAGTCGGTAAAATTCTTTGGCTTGTTCGGCATCCAGCGAGGACTCGATTGTATCACATATAAATGAAATGCAATTATAAGGTCGGCGCGCCGCCGGCAACAAACAGCCCAGGTCTCCTATAAATGGGCAACAGCAACTGAAGTTGGGAACTGGTGGTTGCTCTTGTCGGTTGACATATTGTAGCAGATTAACCAGGGTCATGTGGTTATGCCCGGCCGAGCAGCAATCTCCGGCACACTGTGCACAGTGTTGTTCGCCGGCTGCAGTCACGAACAGACAGTTTAGTTGTCGCTGCAGTGCAGCAATATCGAGCAACCTTGGTTGCAGCCAGTTTTTTTCATCTGGCCCAAGCGCCCGGTATTGCTCGGTGACCTCGGTGACAATCTGGTCCCACAATTGTTGGCGTTGTCGATACATCCGCTACCCGAACATAAAAAAACGGCAGTATGAATCGAATCATGCTGCCGTTACTGTATAAAAGGCTGGAGAAGTCCATAAGCCGGGTTCTGTCCCCTGTGCAGTTACCTGCAAACAGGGTGATGATCATTCATCTAGGATTGTCGTTGCCGACAACCTCAAGCAGCCAACCCGGGAACTTTGGGCGGACCACCCTCAAACGCTCCCCTATTAGGCCTTGCTCCGGATGGGGTTTGCCGAGCTTCCGACGTCACCGCCGGAACTGGTGAGCTCTTACCTCACCCTTTCACCCTTACCCGCCGAACTAACCTGCGGGCGGTCTACTCTCTGTGGCACTTTCCCTGGGGTCGCCCCCGGTTCCCGTTAGGAACCATCCTGTCCTGTGGAGCCCGGACTTTCCTCTCCCCCCGATGGCAAGCCATCAGAAGCAGCGATCATCTGTTCTTCTCCAGCCCGATTATTCTGTCAAACTTCTGCTTCAACGTAAAGGATACGGTTACAGTGAGGGCAGGTCTGCAGATCATTTCCCTGCAGGAGCTGGTTAAACAGTTGGGGCGGCAATTGCATATTGCATCCCAGACAAGCTCCGTTTCTGGCAATGGCTAGAGCCAGTCCGTTTCTGCGCTTGAACAAACCCTGATATTTACGCAAAAGACTCTTTGGCACATCAGCAGCAACAGAATCACGGTTGCGGGTCTGCTGTTCGAGCTGGCTGCCAGATGCGGTCAGCAACTGGTTAAGTTCTCTGCCGCGTGCCTGTGCGTTCTGATTGATGGCAGCCAGGGCAGCCTCTTTTTCCTGCTGATCTTCCACAAGAATATTAATTTCATTACGCTTTTCCTGTAGAAGGCTTTCCATCTCCCTATTTTCTTTTTTGGCGATATCAATCTCTTTGAGAACCGCCACGTATTCTTTTTGGGTCTGGATACCGGGCAGGCGGGATTCGACCCGTTCCACATTGTCCTGCTTTTTGAGGAGCTCCTGTTCGATCTGAGCTTCATCCTGTCGAAGTTGATCAATCTCGGCGCTCAGTTGATCAAGCATGGCCTGAACTTCTGCCACCTCGGCGGCAAAAACGGCCAGCTCATCCTGATAGCTTTTCTGGGCGGTTTCAATGCTGCTTATTTCCTGATCGATCTCCTGCAAATCCCTGAGCAGGCTCATCTTTTCTTGCACGCGATACCTCCATTGTTTACATGTTTTCTGAGTCAAGTGATTGTTATAAAAGGATCTTTTTCAGTTGTCATGGCGTGAACTTCCAACTGGTAGTGATGCTGTACAGCCAACGCCGTCAATCTTTCGGACAATTTTGTGATCATGATTTTTTCTGTGCCAAAGTGACCGGCATCAATCAGTGCCATACCATCGTTACGGGCCCGGTGCGCCTCGTGAAACTTGATATCACCGCTGACCAGACAATCCGCCCCGTGACGCAGCGCATCAGCATAAACTCCCATGCCGGCACCACCACACACGGCAACTTTGGTGATCGGCTGATCACTGTCACCAACCATACGTACAGCGCCAACGCCCAAAGAATCTTTGACCTGTCGGGCAAACTCGCTAAGAATCATTTGCTTATCTAAAACGCCGAGCCGCCCCAGACCGGGACCATTGACCGGGTTAGCTAACGGAATCAGGTCATAGGCAACCTCTTCATAAGGATGAGCCTTGACCATCCGCGCCACAATCCGCTCCTGCAGAGGTACCGGAACAATCGTCTCCAGGCGTAGCTCCTCGGCCTCTTCCTGGGATCCGGGCGTACCAATGAAAGGATCAGTGCCGGTTCCGCCGCGAAAGGTTCCCGTTCCGAGGGTACGGAAAGAACAGCGGTCATAGGCTCCTATGTGTCCCGCTCCTGCCTTGAACATGGCATCCATCACGGCATTTTCATGCCCGACGGGAACATAAACAACCAGTTTTTGATACCCATCGGTACGGGGTCGCTCAAGGGGAACGACCGCCGACAAACCAAGCTCCTCTGCCAGCCAGTCGTTCAGACCATCGACAGCACGATCAAGGTTGGTATGGGCAGCAACAACGGCAATGTTCTGCCGTATAGCACGACAAATAATATCCCCCTGCGGATCCACGGGAGACAGTCGCTTAAGGGGCCGGAAAATCAATGGGTGGTGGGAAACAATCAATTGTGCGCCAAGGCGACCTGCTTCTTCAACGGTCGAGCTGTCAACATCAAGACAAATCAACACCCGTTGAATCGCCACGTTTGGATCGCCGATCTGTAGACCGACATTATCCCAATCTTCTGCCAGATGCGGCGGCGAAATTCGATTGATCAAGCCGACAACATCTGCCAATCGCGCGATTTTTTTCTCAGTCATTATGACCCTGTGATGCTGCCGTTGGACAAAAAGAAAGAGTGCACTGGTTTTCCGGTGCACTCTTGGTCTGAATCTTCTTTTTCTGGTTCCGATATCCTGAAGCTGTTTTCATCAGGCTGCCTCACCATTGCTGTTACGGGAGGTTAGTTCTCTAAATTGCTTATTTTGCATCAATTTGAAAAACCTTTTGAATATCAACACAACCGCCAACAACCAGAAGAAATTGGTGGGCCCACCAGGACTCGAACCTGGGACCAGCCGGTTATGAGCCGGCGGCTCTGACCAACTGAGCTATAGGCCCTTTTCTCAATCTTGCTCAAACACAAGAGGAAACAATAAAAAACATTGCCACCTTCTGTCAAGAACCTTTTTTGCTCACGATGAGAAACCTTCTTTGCTGACAGCAGATGCGCTGTCAGTCAACCGAAGAAAAGCCCCGAAGTCGCTTTGAGCGGCTGGGATGACGCAATTTGCGTAATGCCTTGGCCTCAATCTGACGAATCCGCTCACGTGTGACGTTAAAATCCTGGCCAACTTCTTCCAGCGTGTGGTCTGATTTTTCGCCGATCCCGAAGCGCATGCGCAAAACCTTCTCTTCGCGCGGGGTCAAAGATGCCAGAACCCGCGAAGTCTGATCACCGAGGTTACTTTTAATAACCGCCTCGAGAGGTGAAACAACTCCCTTGTCTTCAATAAAATCCCCGAGAGAAGAATCTTCCTCTTCCCCGATGGGAGTTTCTAGACTGATTGGCTCCTTGGCAATTTTCAATACCCGCCGCACCTTATCAAGAGGCAGATCCATCCGCTCAGCGATCTCTTCCGGTGTCGGCTCACGCCCACATTCCTGAACCAGTTGCCGCGTGGTGCGGATCAGCTTATTGATCGTCTCGATCATGTGCACCGGAATGCGGATGGTTCGCGCCTGATCAGCAATAGCGCGAGTGATAGCCTGACGAATCCACCAGGTTGCATAGGTGGAAAACTTGTAACCCCGACGATACTCGAACTTGTCGACGGCTTTCATCAGGCCGATATTCCCCTCCTGAATCAGGTCCAGAAACTGCAGCCCGCGATTGGTATATTTTTTTGCAATCGATACCACCAGCCGCAGGTTGGCCTCGATCAGCTCGGCCTTTGCTTTTTTAGCAATCCACTCCCCTTTATAAACTTCTTTCAGATATTCCTGCAGTTCTTCCGGTTCAAAGCCGGACTCAGCTTGAACCCGCCTGAACTTACGCTCCGCCGCTGCCAGACGTTTTTCCACCGACAACAACACATCACCAGAGACCTGAAGTTCACTGGCAACAGCGTGGGCCTCTTCATCATTCTGCCGCATCCGCGTCAGATACGCGCCGATTTCGCCACGTGGACGAGTGAGCATTTGCTCACAATCACTGATTTCCGCCTGCCCTTTTTTGACCTGGGTTCCCATTTCCTTCAGACGATCAACAATTTTCGCGACCTGAAAGTCCTTGAGTCGCACCTCGCGCAGCAGTTCTGTCATTTTCTCCCGCGCTTCAGCTTCGTCCTTTTTCAGTTTTTTGACCTTACGGACGGCCGTCTCTTCCTCCAATGCTTTTTCAATGTCGTTGATCTGCTGCTCCAGGGGAAGCAGCTTTTCCCGCAGGCCCATCAGGCGCTGACGTTGCCTGCCTTCGACTTCTCCGCCCTCCTCCTCGTCGTACTCACGAGTGATTTCTGAAACGCCGATCTGACCCCTGTCGAGCTTTCCGAGCAACAGCATCACTTCCCGGGCAGCAATCGGTGTACGCATAATGACTTTGGCCACCAGGGCATCACCCTCTTCGATACGCTTGGCGATCTCGACCTCACCCTCCCGCGTGAGCAGAGCGACCTGTCCCATTTCACGCAAATACATACGCACCGGGTCACTGGTCTTGCCAAGGGTGCCGGCCTCCAGTTCGACATCGCCCTCGTCTTCTTCGTCATCATCGAGATCTACGCCTTTGCTGCTGGTTATCTTACTGTCATTGTCGACAATCTCGATATCCATTTCGCCGAACATGCTCATCACATCTTCAAGCTGCTCTGAAGACACCATACTGGCCGGAAGCATATCGTTAACCTCATCATAGGTAAGGAATCCCTTTTCCTTACCCATATCAATTAATTGCTGCACTTCTTCTGGATTGGTTTTTTTCGCCATCAGTATTAAATCTCCATAAGTCGGAACATTTACAAAAGAATATTGATCGTTAGTGCCAAGTTTAACCGTTTTTATCAAAATTTAAATATTACCGCGTTTTTTTTTATGATTTTCATGCCCCGGGGGCATCTTGATCTGTAATTGCAGCTGCGACAGCTCTGCCCGAAAACGATCAGCTTCACCTGTATCCCCCCGGGTTTCAGCAGCCGGAATCATTTCCTGCAACAGCTGATCGGCTCGCTTTTTTAAAGCCTGCTTTTCCAGCGAGCGCAGACAATCCGCGCTGACTTGTTCCAGATTCTCGGCAAATTCGTCCGGATCGCAGCTTCTTGCCTGCACCAGAATTTCGCGCTGCACATCATTCAGTTCGGGCAACAATGATTCAATCTCACAACCGGAGGCGGTAGATCGCTCCAGAACCAGTCTGATCAACACTGCTGCATCGGGATGCTGAATCAGATTCATTCCACCTCGCTCAACAAACTCCTTGCGCACCTGAGAATTCTGCAACAGCAACCGCAACAAGGTTAATTCCGTTCGATTGATCGCCGCCCGGGACGATTGCGGTCTTGTTATTGCGCGCTTTTCGCCAGGCCCGGCAGAGGGGCGCGGTGCCTGTTGCGGCGGTTCCTGGCGCTGACTCGACGCCCGACTGCGCTGCTGATTCTGCCTGATCGCAGCAAGCTTTTTTTGTACCAGGGCGGCCTCAATTCCACTGCGCTGCGACAGTTCCTTGATGTACAGATCCTGTTCCAGTTCGCTTGGCAGAAACGCTATTTTTTCAAGCACCTGCTCCACCGCACGAACCTTGGGCTCAACTGCCGACCCAGCCTGTTTCAGGGCCTCGTCCATGTAGATTTCCATTACCGGACGAGCCGCCTCAAGACGGGTCCGAAAGGCGTCGGCGCCATGACGGTGCAAAAACGAATCCGGGTCATCACCAGCCGGCAACGAGATGGCTGCCGCGGCCGCACCAGCCTGCTGCAGAGTGGTCATCGCCCGGAAAGTCGCCTGCTTACCGGCGCTGTCCTGATCAAACATCAATACGACGCGCTGGGCGTACCGTTTGAGCTGACGCACATGATCGGCAGTCAAGGCGGTTCCGCAGGTAGCAACAGCCTGGGCGAATCCGGCCCGGCTCAAAGCCATCTGGTCGAAGTATCCCTCGACAATCAGCACATCACCGCTGACGCGTATCGCCTGGCGTGCCTGATACAGGCCAAACAGCACCTCACCCTTATGGTAAATGGGCGATTCCGGCGAATTGATATATTTTGGCTTACTGTCGTCAAGTACGCGGCCGGCAAAAGCGACAACCCGTCCGGACAGGTCAAAAATCGGGAACATCAACCGGGCACGGAACATGTCATAATCGCCACGCCCCAACTTGCCTGCACACAGCAAACCGAGGGAACGCGCGTCTTCCGCAGAAACCTGCTGACGGAGAAGATGGTTTTTCAACCCTTCCCAGTCGTCGAGGGCATAACCGATGCGATACTCTCCGGCGGCCTTCTGTCCATAGCCGCGCTTCTTCATGTACGCCCGCGCCACCTCACCTTGCGGGTGTTCCATCAGGTTCTCATGAAAGTAATCTGCTGCCAGACTGTTGATTCTGAACAATCGCTCGCGCCGCTCAATTTGCGCGCTCTCTGCCACCGACAAGAGGCGCTCCTCAAGGTCGACCCCTGCCCGGTCCGCCAGGCGTCGCACCGCATCGGGAAAACTTAAACCCTCGCTCTGCATTAGAAAACTGAACACATCGCCGCCGGCACCACAACCGAAGCAATGATAAAACTGGCGTTCGGCATTGACACTGAAAGACGGTGTCTTCTCTGCATGAAAAGGGCACAATCCCAGCCGGTTGCGGCCGGAAACCTTGAGATTCACGTACTGAGAGACCAGCTCAACGATATCGGTACGGTCACGAACCTGTTCAATCTTATCGTCGCTAATCTGTCCGCTCATCGGCTTTCCAGTTCAACCACTGTGACATTATCTCCGCCCTGGCCAATGGGTGCCGCATAAAATGCCGTCACACCGGGCATCCTGGCCAGATGGTCGCGCACCGCCCGCCGCAGAATTCCTTCACCGGAACCGTGAATGATCTCCACCTGATTCAGATGCGCCAGAAGAGCATCGTCCAAATATTTTTCCAGCTGAACCAGGGCATCCTCAACCCGCTCACCGATCAACTTCAATCGCGGTGACGTCTGTGCTGCGCTACCAGGGGGAACAATCATAGCCGGAACTCTTCGCTGTTCGACAAAACGCCGGGGGGAAAACTGCTCCAGCGCTTCCAGCGGCTGCCGCAGCCGCTTTCCACCTATCTGCAAATCAATCTGATAATCACAGATCCGCTCAACCTGTGCCTCTACCCCCAAAGCTACAATTCTGACCAGTTCCCCAACCTGCAACTGCTCAGGTACCGCAGACTTCCGTCGGCGGCGGGGTTGAAAGGCTACCAGCGGTTTGCGGGCGGCGGCGAGCTCACTGTGCTCATGGGTCGCCTGTGCCGGGCCGACTGACCCCGGACGCTGTTTACGCAGTTGCCGTAATCGCGCCTCGGTGGCACTGATCAGCTCTTCCGCCTGGCGTCCGGCGCGGGACAGTATCTGCTTTTTACTCTCCTTGAGGGACTGCAATTGCCGCTTACGCAACTCCCTTGAAGCACCGGCCTCCAGTTTCAGCTTACGAACTTCTTCGAGCTCTCTGTTGAGCGTCTGACGCTGCCGCCCCAGTTCAATCAGAAGCTGATTCTGATCATGCTGATTGCCGAGATAGTCTTGTGCCCGCTCGATGACCCGAATCGGCAGCTCGAGGCGGCGCGCTGCTGTCAAGGCACTGCTGACACCAGGCACACCATAATGAAGACCATAGGTCGGTTCGAGGGTTTCGGGGTCAAACTCCACCGCAGCATTGATCATTCCGTCCCGTACATGAGCGAACTGCTTCAACTGACCCAGATGGGTTGTCAGCAGAACCTTTGCCCCCCTGGCACACAACTCATCAACGACCGCCTGAATCAGGGCCGCCCCTTCCGCTGGATCGGTGCCACTGCCCGCCTCATCAAGCAACACCAGCGTATCGGCATCCGCTCGCTCAAGGATGTTGCGCAGCTGCAGCAGACGGGCGGAAAAGGTTGACAGGTTGTCGGCAATGCTCTGTTCGTCGCCTATATCAACAAACAGGTGTTGATATAGATGGATACGACTGTCAGAACGACAGGGCAGATGCAGCCCGGCACGCAACATCAGCAGCATCAGCCCCAGGGTTTTCAGCGCAACCGATTTCCCTCCGGTATTGGGTCCACTGATCACCAGGACCTGAGCATCTTCCGGAAGCAGCAGATCGATCGGCACGGCATCATTCAGATCAGGCTCTCCCGCCCTGATCATCAACAGAGGGTGCCGGACCTCACGCAGCTCTACCAGTGAGGCATCTACCAGCTCCGGTCGACATCCGCGATAAGCACGCGACAACCGAGCCGCGGCAAAACGCAAATCGATCTGTGCCAGCAAGCGCTGGTTGCTGAGCAGAACAGATCGATCATGACGCAGTAAATCGGCAAGCTCCAGGAGAATTCGCCGTTCTTCACGCTGCTCGTCGCGCAATAACTGCTGCAAGCGGTTATTGCCATCAAGAACCTGTGCCGGCTCCAGATAGAGGGTCTGGCCACTTGCTGATTCGTCCTGCACAAAACCTTTAAGCTGCCCACGACAGTCGCTTTTGAGAGGGACAACATAGCGCCCATTACGCACCGTGACCAGACGATCCTGAAAACAGGCGGCCAGTCGTTCGTCGGTTAACAGGCGATCAAGTTGTTGTTTGATACGCCCGCGCATCTGACGACTTTCGTAACGCAACTCCGCCAGCTTTGACGAAGCAGTGTCGAGCAGTTCCCCACGCTCGCCAATGGCGTCTTGCAGGCGGCGGCGCAACTCCGGCAGCGAAACTATCCCGGCAGCAATGGCTACCAGAGATTTCTGGTCCGTGCCCCCCTTGAACCAGATCCGGCACCCTTCAGTTGCCTGCACCGTCATCAGTACCAGCCGCAACTCTGTTGCCGGAACCAGAGAACCGGGCGCCTGACAAGCGGTCAGTATCGGGACCAGATCCTGGCATCCTCCCAGTGGCGGAAGCTTTTCTTCCTGCAGCAATTCCAGTGCTTCGTCAACCTCTGTGAGCGCCAGTTCGACCGCCGCCCTGTTTTCAAGTAGCCGCAATTGCTGCGCCAGCAATCGTCCCGGTTCCGACTGGGTCTGGCCGGCCAGCCAAACACGCAACAGGGGAAAGCCGAGGCGTTCCAGCAGGCTGGTCTCAGCCGTCATCGGGCAGGCGGCCTGTTCATCAACTCACGCCCCTCATGAATAATCGCTTCTCCCAGGGTTGCAAAAGGTGGCGCCAGGTGTGAGGAAGAAACCATCTGTCTGGCCATTGCCGGCGCCGGCTGCGACCCCATGGCCAAAATCAGCATGGCAAGAATGACAACTGCCTGGGCAACGCCAAAAATCGCTCCCGCCAGCCGATTGACACCGCCGAGAAGAACCATTTTGACAAACCGGTGAAGAACAAAACCCAACACCCCGAAAACAACAATGACTGCAAGAAAAATACAGAAAAACGCCGCCCAGACCGAGACCTGGCCCGGCAATCCAGCACCGTCCTGTAGAAACTGGGCAAGTGGCACATGGAAGCTAAAAGCAAATACGCCCCCCAGAATCAGACCAAGCAGGGAGCAGACCTCTTTAAGCAACCCGCGGAGCAGCCCTTTGAGCAGAAAAACGGCCAGCACAACCAGAATCAGGATATCAATCAGACCCAAAGGATGCTCCATCCAGTATCTAAGAAACTTTCAGTGGCATGCATTAAACCGCCAGCAACTCCCTGACAATCTGATTGACCAGCCTGCCCTCTGCCGCACCCCCGGCTCTTGCCATAACCACCGGCATCACCTTGCCCATGTCTTTGGGGGAGGCCGCCCCGGTCTCGGCAATCACCTCAGCTACCAGGTCACGTATTTCCACTTCACTCAACTGTGTTGGCAGGTACTGCTGCAACACCGTCAGCTCAGCTTCTTCCTTGTCCGCCAGTTCGGGGCGGTTGTTGGCACGATAAAGCTCGGCAGATTCTCGACGTTGCTTGACAAGCGTACCGATGACAGCGAGAATAGAGGTGTCGTCAAGTTCTTGCCTGAGCTCGATTTCTTTGTTTTTGATGGCACTACGAAGTTGACGAATCGTACTGAGACGATCGGTCTCTTTGGCCTTCATTGCTGCTTTCATATCCTGATTGAGTTGTTCTTTAAGGCTCATAAGGCACCCTGATCGTGGAAGCATGGGAAGAAATTAACCAAGAAGGCACAGGAAGCACCCGACGCCCGGGTCACAAACACACTATTATAATGATCTGAGCCGGAAACTCAAGAGAAGATCAGCGCTTTTGTAATAATTCACACCCCAGAGGCTGTGAATAAAAACAAAGTGCAGACACGGCAGATCGCAACGTTGACACCTAATAAGTATCGAAACCGGAAAAAGAATGAAAATACGTATTATCAGCAGCCTTGCTGCCCTTATCGGTCTTTTACTTTTGCTGCTGTCCCCCGCCCCCGGACTGC
>SLDV01000066.1 GCA_007125165.1 Geobacteraceae bacterium
GACATACCGGAATATTCATAGGGATCGCTGAAATTGACTCTAAGGTTGCGGGCCGGAGTAATTCCCATGCCGCCGATAATAATGTCGAACTTACCCGTCAGCAGGGCCGGGATAATGCCCGACCAGCGCGTCGGCACGAGCTCCAGTTCAACTTCCATGTCCTGTGCCAGGCGCTGCGCCACCTCGATTTCAAAACCGATAAAGTTGCCGGTTTTATCCCTCATCGCCCAGGGAACAAAGGTCGAAAAACCGACCCGCAGACGGTTATTGTTAATCACCTGTTCAAGGGTACTCTCCCGAGCTAACTCCTGACGCACGCTGTTTGCCCACAAGGGTGCGGCAATTAAAAGCAACAGTGCCAACAACAATATCAATTTCGTTTTCATTTTCTCTCCTTGCAACGTGGTTTGTTAACGGGATGGAAAGAGTTGATATTCAAGATACTTTACCAGAAGCGTCAGCGTAAGGGTAACGGCAAGATAAATAGCGGCAACAACAAACCAGACCTCAAAGGTTAAAAAGGTATCAGCGATAATCTGCTGCCCGCGCATGGTCAGGTCGTAAATAGCGATCGTGGAGACCAGGGCGGAATCCTTGACCAGGGAGATGCCCTGACTGGTCAAGGGAGGAACCATCTGGCGTAGCGCCTGGGGGAAAATGACGTATCGGTAGCTCTGGAACCTGTTCATCCCCAGAGAAGAGGATGCCTCCCACTGACCTGAAGGGATAGCCAGAATGCCGGCACGGATCATTTCCGACGCATAGGCCCCTTCAAACAGGCTTAAGGCAAGTACCGCAGCGGCAAAACGGCCAATATCGAGAATCGGCGCGAACACAAAATAAATGACGAAAATCTGAATCAGCAACGGCGTATTGCGAATCAACTCAAGATAAACCCTGGCAATACCGATTGCCATTGGGCTGTTTGACAAGCGCATCATCGCCACCGTCACGCCAATCAACAACGACAGGCCGAGGCTGACCACGACAATTTCAAGAGTGATCCACAAACCCTGAAAAAGCAGACCGAAACGCCAGCCATCGGGGGTGGTTTCAATCAGGTACCGCGTTACCCGATTCCACTGCCAGTTGTAACCAAGGTTTTCTGCACCACTGAGCAACAGATAAAAGCCCCCCGCAACCAACAACAGGAATGCCAACAACTGGAGCAGGTCAGCTATTTTTTTATTTAATCTATGAGTTGAGAGATATATGGCTAACCTCTTGTTTTATTTGACTTTCTATTAAGCACTCATCTTCATCAGAAGTGCACTTACTACCTCTACCTGTGAACGGACTTTGAGCAAGAGCCCTGCTGGTCAGATGTGATTTTGTTTTTGAATATAGCGCTGATGATACTCTTCCGCCCGCCAGAAAACGGTCGCCGGGACGATCTCGGTGACAAGGGGATCATCATAGCGACCGGCGGCGGCGATCGCTGCTTTCGTCGCTTCCGCCTCCCGGCGTTGCGTCTCGTTGTAGTAAAAAATGGCGGAGCGGTACTGTGTACCGATATCCCACCCTTGACGATTGGGGGTGGTTGGATTGTGGATGCTGAAAAAACGCTCAAGCAATTGGCGATAGCTGATCCGGCCGGGATCATACTCCAGATCGACAACTTCAGCGTGACCGGTTTCACCCGTACAGACCATCTGGTAAGTGGGTTGATCGACGGCTCCCCCCATGTAACCCACGGCTGTTTTTACCACGCCGTCCAGCACCCGAAATTTTTCTTCTACGCCCCAGAAACAACCGGCAGCAAAGGTTGCCTTGTTCATAGTTTCACCTTTTTCAAAAATTAACGGGGAGCTAGGCTCAATCTTCACTTCCCCTCTGCTCTTGATTCGGACCGCTAAATAAAGCCTTTACTACTGGGTCACAGAGCCACAGAGGAACAGGGAAGTTCATAAAAGAACCAGCTTTTCTCCGCCGTCTCTGAGTCTCTAGAACCGGTGGTGACACTACATCATCAACAGGGCCAGCAAATTAATGCAACCAATCAAAAAGCCCAGAAAAGCCCCGAATAAATTAATATACTTGAACTGCTCTTTCATCACCCCCATGAGCAGATCTTCAACCTGAAGCAGATCCAGTCCATTGACCTTATCTTCGACCATGCGGCGGACATTGAGGGTCTCCACCAGGCGTGGTGCTTCCTGTTTGAGCATCTCTTCGACAAGATGGCATACGGAAATGTCGAATTCCCGACGCAGATCCGGAGGAAAGCGCGCGGAGATAACACCGAGGGGCTTTTCATAAATCCAGACCCTCGTCTGCTCCTTGATCAGTCGTGAAAGTACCGGTTGCATCTGCTCTGAACGCAACGCTTTCAGCAAATGGTCTGCGATCCGATCCACTCCCTGGTTGAGCCCTTCTTCAGGGAAAACCGCCGTCAACAGTTGGTTGAACGGACGATCCCTGATCCGGTCGACGGCGCTTTCAGTCAGCACCAACGCCGTGTCAATGGTGGAGCGGGACTGCACCCGCGTCACCACCTGATCGCGGATAAAAGACTGGGCGCCGGCAATCTTTTCTTGCGAAAGGTTTTTCGTCAGGCTTGCCACCGGGAGATCCAGCAACTGGTCCGCCCGTTGCCGCAACAGGGTCGCCATCTGTTCACGAGTACGCGGCTGGCGCAACCAACCGGCGATTTCGTCACCGGCACGGTCAAGAAATTCGGGGATCCTGGCATATACCTTTTTCAGATCGACAAAGCCGCTGAGTAATCCAGCCAGTCCACTCAGGGAATCGAGAAATGTATCGATGCCCTTTTTCCCTTTTTTTACCAGTTGCGCCCGAAAGACAGGATCCTGGAACATCTCCCCGAACTTTTCAATCAGCGGCGGCAGCTCCTTTTCCACCTGCGCCAGCAGCACCTCAACCAATTCTTTAGGAAGATGATCGCGCAAAGGGCGCTGACTCTTCAGCAGTTGTTCGACTTTGCGATCGACAACACCGCCAACCAGAGACGACGTTGCGGAAGATTGGAAAAAACGGGTGTAGCGTTCATCAAGGTGAGTCTGCCAGGCGCGATTGCGCTCCGGCGTCAGCAGGCTGTTAAGGTCCCGCTCCAGCCATTGTTCCCCCTGGTCACGCAGGAACGATCGTAATTGCTCCTCGAATCGATCGCTGAACAGATATTTCCGCACTAATACGGTGATCTTGTCCTGCGTCAATTGAACAATCTCGTCAAAGCGATCCGCAAAATGCGCCGGCACCAGGCTCGCCAGGGGACCACTGTGACGATCAAGGAGCCGACCGAGCTTTGCGGTTACCGTCATACGCAATTCAAGACGGATCGTGTCCTTATTTAATGCTCGACCGACGTCTTCAGCCGTCAACAGATGGTCGCCGACCATTTCTCCCATGCGCCGGGCAAGCTCATCGCGCCGGGCCGGTATGATGCCGGGGGTCAGCGGAACCCGGATACCCAGCAACCGCCATGCCTGCAAAGGGC
>SLDV01000166.1 GCA_007125165.1 Geobacteraceae bacterium
GCCCTCGGCAAAAAACAGGCGACCAGCGCCAACAACATCGCCAACAGTGAGAGTGAGGGGTTTAAAAAATCGCGGGTTATTCTGGAAGAAGGAGAAAAGGGTCAGGTTACTGCGAAAACTCAAGTTGTCAACACCCCCGGCACCATGATCAACCAGCCCGACGGGTCGCTGAAAGAAGTCTCAAATGTTGACCTGGCTACCGAGGTCACCGATATGATCCCGACCAAACACGCCTACCAGGCCAATCTCAAGGCCCTGCAGACTACTGCCGAGATGGAAAAAACCACCCTCGACCTGATCGGCTGATCGTTACCCCTTAAGGGTTTCCTGAACCTTAACGGCAAAATCCGCCACCGAGAAGGGCTTCTGGATAAAGTGAACGCCCTCGTCCAGCACGCCATGATGGGCAATAACGTTGGCTGTATAGCCGGACATAAACAGCACCTTCATCTGCGGATTCAGTGCCTGCAGGATACCGGCTAAATCGCGGCCATTCATCTCCGGCATGACCACATCGGTAACCATAAGATCGATAGATTTTTCATGCTGCCGGGCTATATTGATAGCCTGACTCGGACTGTTTGCCAACAACACCTTATAATTGTGATCTTCCAGCATGGCGCTGACCAGCTCCAGGATCGCCTGATCGTCCTCCACCACCAGCAAGGTTTCACCGCGGCCGACAGGAATCACAACCTTCTCACGCTCCACAATCGGCTCAACTTCACCCGTCTGTCTGGGCAGATAAATCCGGAAGGTCGTGCCCTTGCCAGGCTCACTGTAGACATTGATAAACCCCTGATTCTGCTTAACAATGCCGTACACAGTAGCAAGGCCCAGGCCCGTTCCCTTGCCGGACGTTTTGGTGGTGAAAAAGGGTTCAAATATTCGGTTTCGAGTCTCCTTGTCCATTCCGCAACCGTCATCACTTACTGCCAGCAGAACATAATCACCGCTTGTAAAATCGATATGCCTGGCGCAATACTCCTCATCGAAACTGACATTGCCGGTCTCAATCGTCACCTTGCCCACCCCACCAATGGCATCGCGGGAGTTAACACAGAGGTTGGCCAGCAACTGATCAAGCTGGGATGGATCAATCCGGATCGGCCACAAATCCGATTGCGGTCGCCAGGCGATATCAATATCCTCGCCGATCAGCCGCTGTAACATCTGCAGCATCCCTTCGACCGATTCATTCAGGTCGAGAACTTTGGGAGCAATCGTCTGCTTGCGGGCAAAGGCGAGTAACTGCCGGGTCACTTCCGCCGAACGCTTCGCCGCACTGACAATCTGATGAAGCCGATGGTGCACCGGATCTTCCGGGCTGGCTTTGGTAAGAGCCAGCTCGGCATTGCCGATGATGACTCCGAGCATATTGTTG
This sequence comes from Geobacteraceae bacterium, assembly GCA_007125165.1. Taxonomy (GTDB): domain Bacteria; phylum Desulfobacterota; class Desulfuromonadia; order Desulfuromonadales; family Geopsychrobacteraceae; genus Pelovirga. The sequence goes on from SLDV01000166.1 coordinate 1,385, forward strand.
AAATCATGGGCCACGCCACCGGCAAGGCGTCCCACCGCCTCAACCCGTTGTGACTGCAGAAGTTGATCCTGAAGAGAAACCCGTTCGGTTACATCGCGGGCAATGCCAACAAAGCCAGTAATCTGACCATCATCATCTTTCACCGGCGAACCACTGGAAACATGCCAGCGCCAGGTACCGTCGCTGAACTTCACCCGGTACTCAGGGCTGGTCTGTTTTTTGCCATTGATCAAGGTTTGTTCAAAAAAGTTGCGGCACAGGGAAAGATCTTCCGGATGGATATAGGCCTCAAAAGATTGACCAACCGGATGCTCAGCCGTCTCACCCAGAAAGTCGGTCCAGTTGGGGGAGACGTAGGTAAAGACCCCGTCGAGAGAAAGAGAGTAAACGACATCATGAGCGTTTTCAACAAAACCGCGAAAGCGCGCTTCGCTGTCACGCAGCTCCACTTCGATCCGTCGTTCTTCGGTCTGGTCACGAAAGACCAGCACCACGCCGGTAATGTTACCCGAATCGTCACATATGGGGGCGCCCGAATCGGCAATAGGGCGCTCAGTGTCATCGCGGGCAACCAACAGGGTGTGGTTGGCGAGCCCCACAACCACCCCTTCATTGAGGACCCTGGTCACCGGATTCTCCACTACCGCGCGAGTCTCTTCACTGATAATCCGGAACACTTCCGTGAGAGAACGCCCCCGGGCTTCTGCTTCACTCCAGCCGGTGAGCTGTTCGGCAATCGGATTGAGCAGTTCAATCCGACCGGAAGCGTCAGTGGCAATCACTGCGTCACCGATCGCCTTTAAAATGATGCTGTGGCGTTCAACATTGGCCCGCAGCCGCGCCTCTGAAGCATAAAGCTCTTCATAATGAAGCTTCCGGTCCCGTTGCCAGAAGACCACGCCCATGGCAGCAATACACAGCAACAGGGCCGCCAGCAGACCACTGATCATCAAGGCACGAAAACGCCACTCGGAGAAAATTTCCGCCGCATCTTTTTTGACCACAATAAACCAGGGAGAGCCGGGCACCGGATAAACGGCTGCGACCACATGGGCGCCACGATAATCCCTCCCCTCGAAAACGCCCCGGTGTCCCGATGCCGCCGCCACGGCAGGATCAGACTGATGTTGCATGGATATGCGCAGATTCAGGGCCGCACCATCACGGTGGCGCAGGTCACTGAGCACCACCACCTCATCCCCGTCGCGCTCGACAATATAGGCCTCTGCGGTGTCACTCGGGACCGGCCAGCCCTGAACCTTTGTATAGAGCTGTTCTCTGGCGTTACTGATCAGCAAAATGGCGCCAATGGGTTCAGCATCAGGGTCGTTGTCGGCAATAATCGGACTGATTACCGTCAGATAGGGCTCATGGTTTAGCGGATCAGGATAAATATTGGTAAACAGAGCATTCCGGTTGTGCAGCGCCGAAAAAAACATCTGTTGACAACAATCTAAAAGCGCAGCGGTACGCCTGGACAGGCTTAAGAGAACATCACCGGTGGAATCGACAAGAATGACATCTTCGTAGTTGTGATTGGCTTGAAATCCCAGAAAGCGCGAACGGATAAACTGGCGACTGTCACCCAGAGGATCAGCTCTGAAGTCAGCGACCGCTCGCAGCATCGGACCGCTGGCCATAATCAGTTCTGCGTTGCCGATACGCTCGGCACGCCAGGCAACAAGCTGATCAACCTTGAGTTGAGCGACCGCGGAGAGATCCCTGATCATCACCTGGCGCATGGTCTCTTTCTGACTCTGGTAGAACCAGACGCCGACAATCATCAGAGTCAGCATCAGAGCCGTCAAGGTCGCCAGGGTCCAGCGCAAAAAAGGTCTGGAGAACTGTGTTCGCATCAAGACTCCTGATTTAACAACGAATCCCCGCCGTGAAAGACACCCAGCCTGATCTGTAAAAAGACAGCGATGGCAATCCTATGTGCGATTTCTGAGAATACACTAATGCTGATCAAAAGAAAAGCGAAAGCGTGAGCCTGTTGTATAAATTTTTTTGTAGCTGTCCACCTTCCTTTCCCTTCGCTCCATGGAGTCACAGAGCAGGCA
>SLDV01000077.1 GCA_007125165.1 Geobacteraceae bacterium
CCCGATTGAACCGTCCACCCTACGCGGGACGCGGCTGGATGATGCTCGTTGATGGACAAGCGGAACTGGTCCTGGTCGGTGATGACGGCGACTTCTTCTTTGGTTTGATAGCAGAACCGAAGCCTTAGGACTGACTTCGCTCATCGTGAACTGGAAGCGAATGAGACCTCAGCGGCCAAATCTTTCAATGACCTCGACCATGTCGGCTGGCAATCGCTCAAGCACTTCATCACCGATGAACGCCGGCACTTCACCATAAAAGGCTTCGGCAATACCGCCGGCAATACAGGCCTGGGTATCGGCATCGCCGCCCAGCGACACCGCGTTGCGTATCGCCGACTCGACATCATCCGATTCAAAAAAAGCGATGATCGCCTCCGGCACACTGCCCTGGCAGGACACATCGAACCCGTAGCCCGGCCGAATCTCGTCCACGCGCCGGTCCAGGTCATAACCGAACTCTTCACTGATCCGCGCACGAATGGAGCGCTTGTCCTCGCCATGCCCAGCCAGCCAGATCGCCAACGCCACCGCCTGCGCCCCCTTGATGCCCTCGGGATGATCATGCGAAACCGCCGCTGATCGCATCGCCTGCTCCAGCACTTCCTTCTCGTCATCAAAACGAAACCCCACCGGACTCACACGCATCGCCGAACCATTACCCCAACTGCCATACGGCCGCGGACGATCCGCATGCAGCCAACCATAGAAACTCTGTCCATACCCGGCCCGTGGATAACGCAACCCCCAATCCTGCAAACACTCGGCATAATCGCGTCCGGACAGTAGGGCATCAGCCACCGCCACCGTCAGCACCGAATCATCGGTAAACCGCGACCCCGAAGAAAACAACTCAAAATCCGTCGACTTGACCGGTCGATGCTCGTAAACCGACCCAATCACATCCCCGGCAATCGCACCCAGCATAACTAAGCCTCAAGGTTACACAGCACCTGGAAACCATAACACTACCAACAATCAACCTGCAGCCCTGAGCCCTGAGCCCTGAGCCCTGAGCCCTGAGCCCTGAATCCCGTCGCCCCACCTCCCACGCATCCATGGCAAAATATTCTCATTACCCAGTAGAGTTCAATCCCGTGGACCGCCAGAAGATTGATGATGAGCCCCTTAACAGTGGATTTCTATTTCGATCCGGTTAGCCCTTATTCTTGGCTTGCATCGGAGCAACTTGACCGAATTACGGAAGCTGGAACGCGGATTGTTTGTCGGCCGATACTTCTCGCTGGGCTACTGGGCGCGCACGGAACCACTGGACCGGCTGAAGTGCCAGCCAAGCGCGCCTATTTCTACCGTGATGTAATGCGCGAGGCGGCGAGATTCGGACTGGAGTTTCATGGGCCGCCCGCGCATCCGTTCAACCCGCTGTCCGCGCTGCGCGCTGCCCATGCCATCGAAGACAGCAGGCTCCGACTGACGTATGTCCGTGCGTTAATGTCGGCCATCTGGAGTGAGGGAATCGATGCAGCGGACCCGGAGGCTTTGCGCAATATCCTGACGAGCTGCGGCGCGAACGCAGAGGCTGTCTTGTCGGCGCTGGGATCGGCCCGAATAAAGCAAAAGTTACGAGACGAAACCCAGGCGGCGATTGATGCCGGGATTTTTGGTGTGCCTACATTCCGGCTGCATGACCAGCTTTTCTGGGGCTCGGACCGGGTCGATACAGTAATCTGGGCACTGGAGGGTGGTGTCATCGACGAAGTCGCCTATGCTGACAGCCTTGCTCGACCGGTTGGAGCCAAGCGCTCACGTTAACGATACATTGCAGGTGACGGTTAGCACGCTGTGCGTACCAGCCCGTTCTGAACGCTGGTGTCAGGCAGTACAGAACATATGAATGAGACGGATTCTACGATGAAGGAAATGCCAGAGATCATCGGACGTCAAAGTTCGCATTACACGCGACTCGTGCGTATCTTTGCCCTGGAACTTGGGGTGACGTGCCAGTTCACGCCGATATTTGACCTGATCAGTTTGGACCGGAGCACCTACGCCGGAAACCCCGCACTCAAGCTGCCCATACTCAACACTGGAGGCGAACACATATACGGCAGCCAGAACATTTGCCGCACTCTGTGGCGGATTTCGGGGAATGACCAGCAAGTTGTCTGGCCTGAGGATTCAACTTCGCCCTTGCTGATGAATGCCCATGAAATCCTGGCGCACGCCATGAGTGCTCAAGTGGAGGTGATCATCCATGATATCGTGGAAGAACGACCCCCGGATAATGCCTCGCGCAAACGGCGCCAGAGTCTGGTCAATTGCCTGGTGTGGATGGATGAGCATTTAGGTCAGGTACTAGACGCGCTCCCTGAACGGGATCTCAGTGTCTTCGAGATCAGCCTTTATTGCCTTGTAAGTCACCTGCCATTTCGAAATCCATTGGATCTTTCGACAATGCCGAACTTGCAGGCCTTTGAACAGGAGTTTGAAAAGCGCAACTCTGCTCAAGCCACACCCTATCGCTTTGACAGCCCGCCAAACTCAGACACCGATACCTAACTCTTTGGCAGCGAGGCCAGCTGGGACACCCCCCGAAGAAAAATCTAACCCCTTGCGACTCAATATCAAGCGCACACCAAACCCCTGATCTTACCCCTGATCAACACCACCCTTCGTTTCCCGGAAACTGATGCGTAGCGCCATCCTGGATCCCGGATCAAGCCCGGGACAGGCCTGATCAAGGGCCCAAACTATCCAGATTGTGATGTAGAGGATCCCTCTGGCCCAAGCAGTTTGAGTTCCGGAAAGTAGGTCTGGTATCGCTCCATGTCAGCGGTGGCCAGCCTCGCCCCCACAACCTCCGCATGGGCACCGATGAAAAAATCCGGTAACGGCGTTGCCACAATTAAATCCTGCGCCCATTGCTGGAAAGGGGAATCCGCCTCAAAGGCATAGACAAGAACGTTGGTATCAAGAAATGTCACGGCTCGCGTGTCAAGCGACGAAGCTCATCCCATGAAAGTGTCGGCGTCAGCGGGGAAGATTCCAGGGCTCGCCGCACCTGATCTGCGGAGAGCCGCTCAGGACGCGACGGACGAACCAGCTTCTCCAGTACGTACGAACCCTCTCCGGTGATCTGCACATCGAACACATCGCCCGGCTCGGCATTGGGCAATGAAACGCGACGCTTTTGATCAGCGGTTACTGTTTTCATGGTGGGATTTTCCAACAAAAAGCACGAACCTTCAACACAGGCAACTACCCCTTAAACCTGAACCCTCCGATCTACAGAATAATCCGCATATTCCCACCGCTGCAGGACTTGAAAATGCGTCTGCAACTCCGGGCCGAACCAAAAACTTAAGCGAAATTCTTCGTCCACAACCCAATGCCGGCGTGATCGAAACCCTGTTGGGCAAACCCGCGCCTGTGCTGTTTGCATCCGAGCTGACTCGCTTTGAA
>SLDV01000145.1 GCA_007125165.1 Geobacteraceae bacterium
GACGAAGACGAAGACGAATAACCAGATTCGCCAATCAGGAGATTAAAACATGGCTTACGAAAATACCGGACGTCCTACTTCAACACCACCCCGTCGGCGCTTTGGCCGGCGTAAAATTTGCCGCTACTGTGCAGACAAGGGTGCGAGAATCGATTATAAAGATGTTGACAGCCTGCGTTATTATCTGTCGGAACGGGGCAAGATTGTTCCCCGACGTATCTCCGGTACCTGCGCTACGCACCAGCGCCATATTGCCGAGGCTATCAAGAACGCACGCCAGATTGCACTGTTGCCCTATACGACATCACACTCGGTTTAACGGGGGTCTGTTAAAACACTGATGTATGGTCAAGCAGTCATGCTTACAGCAGCAGGTACGGCGGCAACTCTTGTCTGCCTGCTCGGGGTTGTCTGGCTCGGTCCGGCTGCAGCACTGCTTAATGTCATGACAGCAGTCCCGGCGGTTTATCTGAGTATCCGCCTGGGGTTGCGCTATGGCTTGATTCTGGTGGGAGCAACATCTGTTTTTTTACTGTTGCTCAGTTCTCCATACACACTGGCAACCTACCTGGCGCTGTTCGGAACAGGCTCTGTGTTGCTGTCATTTTTTTTGCTGACGCGCACACCCTGGGATCGTGCTGCTTTCTATGCAGTCTCTGGGGCCTTGCTCTTTTCCGTATTGCTGATGCTGCTGGTTACCATAACAGGGTCAGTGACACCGACAGAACTGATCGAGCGGATTGTGCAGGCTGAAGCAGAGCAGACCATGCAGATTTACCGTCAGTCCGGGTTCAGTGAGCAACAGTTACAGGAAGTCGGTCAGGTTGTCGATCGCTTGGCGGCGTTTGTAACTACTGGTTTTCTCGGAATTTTGGTTGCAATATTGGTGAGTATTCAGGCGCTGACGCTACTGGTTCTGCGAGCACTGACAAGAAAGCATTACAGCATCCCCGGCGTTGCCTTTTCAGTCTGGCGCCTGCCTGCCAGGCTGATCTGGTTGTTAATTTTTTCCGGTTTTACCGCATTTTTAGGGTTGCCGGTTCTGTCGTGGCTTGGTCAGAATCTCCTTCTGGTGTTGTTGCCCCTCTATTTTTTGCAGGGCATGGCAGTGATCAGCAGCTTTTTACAGCACCGCCCCTGGCCGATAGCGATCAAAGGGTTGATTTATCTGGCGCTACTGGTATTAAGCCCGTTGCCTTTGATCGTTGTCAGTATAGGTATTTTTGATTTGTGGATTGACTTTCGAAAAAATAGACAAGAAAAATTATCATAATTCGTTCCACTATGGAGGAAATGTATGAATACAGATGTTATTTTGCGGGAAAATGTGGATGGTCTGGGCACCATCGGGGATATTGTCAGTGTCAAGGCTGGCTATGCGAGAAATTACCTGGTACCACAGGGTTTGGCGCTTGTAGCGGATTCCCGTAACGTTAAAGAACTGGAGCATCAGAAGCGTCAGTTAGCGCGCAAACTTGAAAAAGTGACCAATGATGCCAACGCCTTAAAGGCTCGGATTGAAAAAGTGACATGTAACTTTGTTCAGCGGGCCAGCGAAGAAGGCAAGCTGTTCGGTTCTGTTACTTCCATGGATCTTGAGGGCAAGCTCAAAGACGCCGGCATTGATATCGACCGTAAAAAAATTCAGCTTGGAGAGCCAATCAAGTCCCTTGGTGAGCATCTTGTACCCATCAAGCTCGACGCTGGTGTTACTGCAGAGCTCAAGGTTGTGGTGGCGGCGGAAGAAGTGTAGGCCTGTTGCCGCAGGATATCAGGTGTGACATCAGATTTAAGGCCGCAGGGGGCGTTCCCGACGGCCTTTTTTCGTCATTTAATATTTTGTGCCTGTTCATTGTGTAGCTATCAGTTGCTTTCAGGGTTCGGTTTCTTGCCGAGAAAGTGAGTCTGTCATGTTGATGATGAAGTGTCCAAAGTGTCAGAGCTATATTCGCTCTGCCTTGCTGGCGGAGGTGAAGGTGATCAGTTGTGACCACTGCCGGACGCAGGTTCCTGTGGCCAATGTCCTGATCTCTTCCAATGGTTTTACCTTTGAGCGGAACGATCTGCTCAAGCGTTTTTACCGTTACCGCAAGCTTCTTGATGAGGTTATCGAGGAGCGTAACGTCATGAGTGACAACGCGAACGTATCAGAGGTAAGTCTGCGCAGTATAGAAAAATTCCTGTCGGTTCTCCAGGGTATGATGGCGGGAGCCAGAGATCATTATCGCTGCGAGTTTGCTGATCCGATCCCGGTCAGAATGCGCTATCTGCAACAGGAGTGTACCGGTACTATCTACAATATGAGCATGGATGGCGCCTGTATCGAGACCGCCGGAAGAAATCCACTGCCGCGGGTGAACGGTATCATCACGTTGAATTTTCAGTTGCCCGGAAGTCCTCAGGCGGTTGCTGTTACGGGCGAAGTATGCTGGACCCACAAGGGTGGTGCGGATGGTAAGCGAGGGCATAATTCCGGTGTGCGCTTTGCCCCCCTGGATGGGCCGGCCCGCGATCTGCTCTGGCAGTTTATTTCAACCATGGCACAGGAAAAAATTGCCAAAGATGCCAAGTGACCGTAGCGATTTTTCAGACTCTCAGACTCTCAGACTCTCAGATGGTCAGATGGTCAGATGGTATCAAACAATAAAAAAACCGCTACGGTCATTCGTTCCTTTTTAATAATTGATCCCGGCAGCCTGAATACTTTTACTGTCGTGGGCGTGACAGGGGGTGACCCCGTAAACCATACCGCAGTGCGGACAACGACATTCCAGCGTCGCCATGGTGAAATTCCGGTCACAACCGCTACAAATAAGCTCGACCGGCTCCGGAAGGGTGTAATTGGAAAAACCCATCACACGTAACTTGTCCACTACCTGCGCACCCTCACCAACCTGACCTTGACAGCCGTCATGCATAAGATTCCTCCTTCGTGTTAGTTATATTCTTTTGGTCCACGGAAAACACGGATGAATCACATCAAAAAAAAGATATTCAAGGTCATCGCCCATTGTTTTTGGCGAATGTTTTAGCTTAAATGCCTCGATTTTTCCGTGTCTTTCCGGTGCTTTCAGTTGACCGAAATTCTTTAGGATTAAAGTTGCTCCAGGGTTTCACCGGAACGGATCCTGTTGCGCAACGCCAGGAGCTGATTGTCCATTTCTTCGAGTCGTTGCAGATTGCGGCGCTCGGTCTCGTTCGCCTCAATCACCTTGGCAATTCCGCCGTTTTTGATGACCAGCCGGCGGTCACCCATCAATGCAAGAATCGGATCATGGGTCGCCATCAGGACGATTTTTTCTTCACGAATCAACAGGTTCAGGGCTTTTTTGCGATCGATTCCGGCATTTTCAATTTCATCGATCAATGCAATCGGGGACTTGCTCAAAAATGCCATATCGGCAATCATCAGCGCCCTTGACTGCCCGCCACTTAAAGCGGTAACCGGCGTATCCGGGCGGAATTGTTCGCCGGCCAACAGATTAGCCTGTTCCAGGATATGTGCGACCTTTTCCTGTGGATTTGTCACCAGGCGACTTTCGGCATGCATCTGGATGAATTCCTCGGCGGTCAGATCCATGACAAAATTCATATTCTGCGACAGTTGGGCCACCAGTTTGTGCTCAGTGGAAAAACGCCACTGACTGTCCGGTACCTGATCGTTAATCAGGATTCTGCGCCCGGTCGGAGTATCCCCCTGCGCGACCCATTCGATGTCAGCCAACAATCGGCTTTTGCCCGAGCCGGTAGGGCCAACAATACAGGTCACTTCTCCCGGTTGCAGGGTCAGCTCAACATGCTCTTCTTCCCCCGACTTGTTACGGCCACCGATGATGGTCAAAGATTCGATCTTGTCCAGGGGTTTGCGCAGGGCCAGCATGCCGTTAAGGAAATCATCAAGGCTGCGGTTAAGTTGCTCGCGACTGAGGCCCAGGTCTTCGAGAAGGTCGGGGTTCAACTGGTCAAGGTAATGCTCAAGACTGTTGTTGCTTACAGTAACTGTCAGTCCGAACGAGGAGAGGAAATCCTCAATGTAAGGATGCTCAGCCAGAGTGGCGGTCAGGGGTTGTTGATACAGGGTTTCGTGTCTCATTTATTGTCCTCCATATCCATCTTGCGAACATTGCCGGTCTGGTATTCCTCACCAATCCGGGTTTCGCCCAGGCAGTATGAGCACAGGGCCGCCGGCATGGAGAAGCGCAGGGTTTTGCCTTTGAGGGTGTCGATGTCGGATGCTGACTCGAACAGGCTGGTCAGCTCAAAGGCTCCCTGGCCGGTAATGCCGTTGATATTCATAATGACGGCACCCGGATTGACCTGCTTGACCCGTGAAGCAAACACCTCCCGCTCAGCCTGGGAAACAATATCCCCCTTGGTAATGACAACGATATCGGCAGATTTAAGCATCGGACCGATTTTGCGCGGGGTATTGACTCCACTGAGATTGTCAATGACGCAAACTGCAGTGATGTCGTTGATGTGCGGAGAACAGCGATTGCACAGACCGGCACTCTCACTGATCAGGTAATCGCAATCATTCTCCTTGCCCCAGGTCACGCAACCTTCAATGTTACTGACAAAGTAGTGATCGGGGCACAGGGCACCGGAGAGCCCCTTTTTCACCAGTACCCCTTTTTTGGCATAGAGGGCGTCATCGTCGGTGAGCAGACAGTCGAACTTGACGACACCAATCTTATGCCGGCGGGCCTGCAGAGCTTCGATGACTCGTAATATGACGGATGTCTTGCCCGATGAAGGGGGGCCGGAAACGGTTAAAAAGCGCATATAGAACTCCTTGGTTTTGCGAGTTGTTTTTCACTACCATGTCAGTCGATGCCGAGGGCATCCTCAAAAATTTTATTAGTGTCATGGATCAGGGCACCGATATCGTGCTGATAGATATAGTCCCAGCCGATCCATTTCCACGGATGATCGAAATTGAACTGGTTGTCCACTTCCGGGTGCAGGGAGGGGAACAACCCTTTGTGAGAGAGAATTTCGCCGACATCGCGGCCGCTGAAAAAATCAGCAATAGGTCGGGTTTTGCCCAGAGTAGAGCGTTTGGTCAGCATGAACACCGGACTGACCACCGCACCATCCTCCGGCCAGATAATCTCAAGTCCTTTGACCATACGCGCCATCTTGGTAAAAAAGTAGGGCATGATGGTCACATAGGGCTTAGCCTCGCTGACCCGTTTGGCATTCTTGACCATCTGAGACGGATGCATTGATTTGAGCATACAGCGCCCCAGTTTTTTAATTCCCTCTGTACCGTGCTCTTTATGAATTGCCAGCAGAATGGCGTTGAAGAGGTCAAAATCGCCGACCGGCAGCGCCACCTGCTGGGCGAATTCAGGTTTCAGCAGATCGTTCCAGCTTCGCGGTATCGGCAGATCGCCACGCACATCGTGATTGATCATGAAAACCGCGGCAACCGCGGCGATGATGGAGTAGTCACCTTTGGGATCGCGGATATCCAGACCGGCGAAATCCGGGTTGACCGCTTCACCGCTGATATCTTCAAACACCCCCTGATTTTTAAAGCGGCCAATGGTCTTGTGATCGAAAAAGGTTTCGAATCCGGCAGAGACGAAGATGTCCGGCAACTTTTCCGGATCTTCAATGCCACGGATGTTGTCGGCAATCCAGTCTGCGCCCACTGACGCAGCCTCAAGTTTGTAGCTGACTTTATGGCCACTCTCTGCAGTGAATTTTTCGATGAAGGCATCAAAACTCTCAAGCAGCGGCAGTCGGACAGGACAGGGAAGCAGTCCCGCAACCCTGATATCGCCATCATGATGATCGGTTTTTTTCATGGTGATATCGGCCTGATGACTGCTGAGGGCAATCTGATCGCGCAACAGGGTCAGGAAATTATCGAGATCATAATTTTTCATCTGGGCGGCACGCTCCAGTTTCAAATAAGGGGCGACGGCATTGCGTTGTTTGTCGTCACGAAAGTTGTCAAAGCCGTTGGCGATAAACACATCAAGGGTTTCGGGCCAGTTATTCAGGACGTCTTTTATGGTCATGTCTTTATTGAGTTGTGGTGTCATGGTTGTTCTCCTTGGTTGATGTGAGGCGAGTATAATCCCCGTCGGCTGAGAATAAATTGACTCAGGTCAAGAAGAAATTTTTTTTCTGGTAGGCTTTTGATCTGGGTCAATTTTTTTAAAGTGTATTTACGGCATTGTTGCGTCCGGAGAACAACAGAGGCAGCAATAACCCATTTTAAAAGGAGAGAATTTATGAGTATGTTCTGCTATCAGTGTCAGGAAACAGCCAAAGGAACCGGTTGTACCATCGCCGGTGTATGTGGAAAAAAAGAGGATACCGCCGGTTTACAGGATCTGCTGGTTTATACCCTCAAAGGGCTGGCAGTTGTCGCCGAGGAAGCAAAGAAACAGAACAAATTGGACCCGTCTGTCGGGTTGTTCATTTGCCAGGGTTTCTTTGCCACCATTACCAATGCCAACTTTGATAACGCCCGCTTTGTTGATCTGATCAAAGCATCTGTTTCCAAGCGCGATGCTCTCAAGCTAGCCATCGGTTACAGCAGTGATCTCGATGTCGTCAACTGGAACGGTCCTGAGAGCAGCTATGCTGCCAAGGCCGCCGAGGTCGGTGTCTTGTCGCAAGCCAACGAAGATGTCCGTTCCTTGCGTGAATTGCTTATTTACGGACTGAAGGGAATGGCCGCTTACACCGATCACGCTGCAGTGCTCGGGTTTGAGAAGCCGGAGATCTATGAGTACATGATTTCTGCCCTTGCTACGACCACTCGGGATTTGAGTGTCGACGAGATGGTCGGCCAGGTTCTCAAGTGTGGTGAAGTTGCGGTGACTGCCATGGCGTTGCTGGACGAAGCCAATACCACAACCTACGGCAACCCTGAAATGACCACCGTTAACCTGGGTGTCCGTGGCAACCCCGGTATTTTGATTTCCGGGCACGATCTCAAGGACATGGAAGAGCTGCTCAAGCAGACCGAAGGAACCGGCGTGGATGTTTATACTCACAGTGAAATGCTACCGGCCAATTACTATCCGGCCTTCAAGAAGTACGATCACTTTGTTGGCAATTACGGCAACGCCTGGTGGCTGCAGGACAAGGAATTTACGTCATTCAACGGTCCGATTCTGATGACAACCAACTGCATCACGCCGGTCAAGGAGGCTTATCGTGACCGGATTTACACCACCGGCATGGCAGGTTGGCCCGGTGCCACTCATATCGCTGATCGGATGGATGGCGGGAGCAAGGACTTTTCTGAAATTATTACCAAAGCTAAAACCTGTGCGCCACCGCTCGAGATAGAAACCGGCACCATCGTTGGCGGTTTCGCCCACGCCCAGGTGATGGCCCTGGCAGATAAGGTGATTGATGCGGTTAAGTCGGGTGCGCTCAAGCGCTTCGTCGTTATGGCCGGTTGTGACGGACGTCAACCGGGCCGCAACTATTTTACCGAAGTTGCCAAGGCGCTACCGGAAGATACCGTTATCCTCACTGCCGGGTGTGCTAAATTCCGCTACAATAAGCTCAACCTCGGTGATATCGGTGGTATTCCCCGGGTTCTGGATGCGGGTCAGTGTAATGACTCCTACTCCCTGGCCTATGTGGCGTTGCAACTCAAGGAAGTTTTCGGTGCTGCAGATATCAACGATCTGCCCATTTCCTACGATATTGCCTGGTATGAGCAGAAGGCGGTTGTAGTTCTGCTGGCCCTCCTAGCCATCGGCGTCAAGCACATCCGTCTTGGACCGACATTGCCAGCCTTTTTGTCGCCGAATGTGGCCAAGGTTCTGGTGGAGAACTTTGATATCAAGCCGGTTGGTGATGTTGCCGGCGACGTCGCTGCCATTATGGCCGGTAATTGATGTTCTGCTAAACTGCTTGCTGGATCCTTTGCCAGACTGCCAAGGATGACCAGAAGACAGAGATAGCGGTAAAGGGTGTCAGGAAATTTGTCCCGGCACCCTTTTTTTATCAGCAAAACAACAAAGTTTTCGGGGGTGTTTTAATAAAAGTGTTCTTGAATTTTTTACGGTGTATTGTCAGAATGCCGTGTTGAACTTTTTTTAATTTACAGAGGCGGGAATTTCTTTATGTCTTATGGAAGAAAAGAAGGTGTTCTGTATTTCGGTATCCCTTCCGGTAGTTTGAACGAACAGGTCTTGCGGTTGCTGGAAAAATCGGGCCGCCCCTTAAAGCCCGGTCGGCAATACGAAATGATGGGCCCCTACGATCAGGATGTTGTTTTTCGTATTCTCGATCGCAAAGAGATGCCGCAGAAGGTACGAGACGGCGTAGTCGATTGCGGTATAACCGGCAAGGATTACGTTTTTGAGGCGGAGATGGAAGATCATCTGGCAGTGCTTGGTGATTTCATTTTTTCCAAATACACCAATCAGCCATCACGCCTGGTGCTGGCGACCCGTCAGGAGTCCGGTATTTCGACACCGGCAGATTGTCGGGGCAAGATCATCGCCACAGAGCTCCCCAATCTGACCCGTCGTCGTATGAAGGAACTTTTCGATCTGGATGATATTCAGATTATGCGCAGTGAAGGGAAGACTGAAGCCAAGGTCATGATGGGCGAGTCGGATGCCTTCACCGATATCACTGAAACCGGTGCGACCCTCAAGGCCAACGGTAATATCATCGTGGCGGAACTTTTCACTTCCAATCCGCAGCTTATTGCCAATAACGATGCCGTTGCCGATCCGATCAAGCTGGAAAAGATGGAAGATATCCGCATCTGTATTGATGCGGTGTTGCGCGCCGAACGTGAACCTGTGTTCATGGTCTTTATGGATGTGCCGACTGCGGTACTGCCCAAAGTAGAAAAAATGCTCCCTTCAGTGGTGTCACCGACGGTCAGCCCGGTTATTGACGAACAATGGTGCAGTGTTTCCGTAGTTATTCGTGAATCGCAGTTGAATATTCTGGCACCCAAGCTGCTGCGTCTTGGCGTTGACGGCATTGTACCGATTCCGGTGCCGAAGGTGTTTACCCAGGACATGGTGCGGGCAAAGTATTTTTAGTCACAATAGTGCAGTATGTAGTCAACAAGTCGTTCTCCCCGAGTGGTTTTGTCCGGGAAACCAGGCAGACGATTCGATTCCCGGCCTGAATCATGCCTGAATGACGGTTCAGGGGATGCCTTTGGGAACGACTGATCGCGCTCAAGCCGCTCCTTCGCGGAGGGCTGAAGAGTAACTGTGATGTTAGCAGCAGGAGGCGTTGTGGAGAAGAAAAAGCTCGAAGAGGGGAACGAACTATGCGTCGATTTCGATAAGCGCGGTGGTTTTGTTCCGGCAGTTGTTCAGGACGTCGCCGACGGGCGCATCCTGATGTTGGCCTATGTCAATCAACAGGCACTGCAGACAACGCTGGAGAAGGGGATGGCTACATTCTGGTCAACCTCGCGCAACGAACTCTGGACCAAGGGTGAAATCTCAGGAGACTACCTGAAAATTGTCGACATTTATACCGATTGCGATCAGGATGCACTCATCTACCGGGTTGAGCCCCAAGGTGGTGGCGCCTGCCACACCAGAGATCCACAATCGGGGCGAACCCGCTCAAGCTGTTTTTACCGTAAGCTCAATCTGTCAGAGGGCAGTTTGCAAGCTTTTTAAACTGGATATCTTTCCAGCTCCCGTTGTGCCGGGGAGCTTCGTAGGGTGGGCATTGCCCTCCAGACCCCAGAATATGAAGTAATCGATGGGCGGAGCTCATCCTGCCTGACTTTTTTTGGGGCGCCGGCGGATGCAGTTAAACGTTCCGAATAAGAATCTGACGTTTGTCTGATGTCCACAATAAGGCTGTTATTAGCACGGAGTAGTTGCTGATGAAATTCGAGCCGATCAACAAAACCAACCTGTTTACCAAGATGATTGCATGTCTTGGCGTTGTCTCCTTGTTGCTGCTGGGTTTTATTGTTGTCAAGTCGCAACTTGATACCATCAGCATCATTGCCGAGAAAGAAAAAGAAACCGCTCAGATGGCCATCGACGTGGTCCCGCGGCGCTTTCATGTCAGTCGCCAGATTCTCAACGCTTCTATCGGCCAGATGGTGCTCAACGAGGGACTTGTTAAAGCTTTTGCCCAGAGAGACCGACAGGGGCTCGCGATCACAGCCCTCTCCGCGGTAGAACTTTTACGGCGCTCGGATATTGATATTTACCACTTCCATCTCCCTGACAACCGCACTTTTTTCCGCGCACACCGTCCTGATTTTTACGGTGATGACCTGACAGAATTACGGCCGATGGTGGCGGAGGTTAACCGGACCAGGCGGCCCGCTGTCGGCTGGGAAGAAGGGGTGAACGGCTATGCCCTGCGCCATATTGAGCCGGTTTTTTATCAGGGAGAATATGTCGGTGCCCTCGAATTGGGGATGTATCTTGAAGAGCGTATCCTCAACATCTGGAAGCGGGCGGTGTTCGGGGAGTGGCTTCTCTGTTCACACAAGGATGGTGTGCAGAAAAGAGTTGCCGGCACGACGGAGCGCGAATGCCAACTGCATCTTTCTGCAGAGGATCTTGCCGCTCTGAACAACAATGAGAATCTGTTCTTTCGGGTTGATCACGAGTTTGTTCAGGTGATGCCTTTAAAAGATTACAGCGGTGCAGTGAATTTTCACGTTAAACGCATCCACGACAACTCAGAAATTCTTGAACTGGCGATAAGCCAGCGGAATAGCAGTATTATTTACGGCCTGTTGATGGTTGGCGTGGGTTTTCTGGTGTTTGCATCCCTGATCCGTTTCTTCCTGGCCCCCCTGAAGTACCTGGTTGACAAAGCCCGTACATTTGCCGACGGCAATCTGGAACACCCGATTGAAGTGAAAACCTCTGATGAGATTGGATTGCTCGCCACAACCATGGAAGTGATGCGCCAATCCCTGCAGGCCAGCAGAAAGGATCTTGAAGAGAGTAGAGAACTGTTCAAAACCCTGTCAGATGTGGCGACAGACTGGATTCTCTGGCAGACTCCACAAGGTGAAATAGTTTATACCTCACCGGCCTGCGAGAGGATTACCGGTTATTCGGAAGGCGAGTTGATTGCCAATCCCGGTTTGATCAAGGAGATGATTCATCCGGAGGACTTGGAGCAATGGTTGACTCACTTTCATGATGCCGCGCAGCAGAAAGATCCCGATGGAGTTCAGTACCGGATCGTTACCAAACAGGGGGCACTCAAATGGATTGATCATGTCTGTCTTCCGGTTTACGATAAATACGGCGAATTTGTCGGTATCCGCAGCAGCAATACAGATATCACCAGCCGAAAAAAAACCGAGACTGAACTAGAGTATTTAAGTTTACGCGACAAGCTGACCGACCTTTACAATCGCGCTTTTCTGGAAAGTGAAATGGAGCGCTTCGAAGGCGGGCGTGGTTATCCGGTGACTATCATCGCTGCTGATCTTGATGGGTTGAAACTGGCCAACGATACGTTCGGTCACAAAAAAGGTGATGAATTGCTGACGGCCGCATCTGACCTCATGCGCAGGTGTTTGCGCAAGGAAGATATTCTTGCCCGGGTTGGTGGTGATGAATTCATTGCCCTGATGCCTGCTACCGATAAAAAAACAGGAGAAACCGTCGCCAGGCGGATCCAGCAGGCCGTCGATAAGTACAATGAAGGACGCAGCGATCTTCCCCTGGGAATTTCCATCGGTGTTGCTTCCAGCGAGGGTCCCCAGACCAGTCTGGCGGAAACAATGCGCAAAGCGGATGACCTGATGTACCAGGACAAGCGCGTGCGAAAGCGGCGCAGTCTTGGAACGCCGTCTCTTTAGTGCCTTTTACTCATAGCAATATCCTGGCGCGTGAGTTCGTAGCCTCCATGCTTTTATATGGGGTTTACTGATTAGCACCAATCTTCCGCTGAGCCCTTCTCCTGGGGGAGAAGGTGGCTGAAAGCCGGATGAGGGGGCTTTAGGTGGTCTAAAATCGCCCCCTCACCCTAGCCCTCTCCCTCAGGGAGAGGGGATAATTTGGCATCTACGGAAGATTAGTTCTAATCAGATGGGGGTTTGTGACGTCGGTGTGTTGAACAGTGACCGACTTATTGTTTTCATTTGTGAGGGTCTTTAGCTGGCCCTCTTTTTAGTTTTGTGTCACCGTGGTTTCCTGTTATCGTTCCGGCATCATTCGTGTTCATCTGTAGGCGTCGAACGAGCACAATGTAGTTTTCCCAATCGGAAACTGATTCGGTTGTCTGGAGAAAAGCGTATGTCCAACCCATCATCACACCGTCTGCCACCACAGAACCTCGAAGCTGAAATGTCGGTCCTCGGCGGGGTTCTGCTGGAAAATGAAGCGCTGAATCGTGCGCTGGAACTCCTTACGCCGAGCGATTTTTACCGCGAGAGTCATCGTAAAATTTTCAACGCCCTGATCCGGCTTTCTGACCGCAATGAACCGGCCGACCTGGTGACCTTGACGGCAGAACTCAAGTCGCGCCAGGAGATGGAAAGCGCCGGGGGGAGCAGCTATCTGACGACTCTGGTTGACTACGTTCCGACTGCGGCCAATATTTCCTACTACTGCAAACTGGTTAAAGAAAAGGCCGTTGCCCGCAAGCTGATAGAGGTGTCTACTGACATTGCGACTCAAGGTTATGATGGCGGCAACATGGAGGAAATTCTTGATCAGGCCGAGAAGGCGATCTTCGAGATTTCCGAAAATCGTACCCGACCATCCTATTTTCCTGTTCGGGATATTCTTAAAGATACCTTTCGCACCATTGAAAAGCTCTATGAACGTAAGGAGCTGGTTACCGGGGTGCCGACCGGTTATCTTGATCTGGATAAAATGACGGCCGGCCTGCAGCCAAGTGACCTGATCATTATTGCTGCGCGCCCGTCCATGGGAAAAACCGCATTTGCCCTGAACCTGATTGAGTACGCGACAACCCACGTTGACAATCCGGTGCCGGCGGTTATTTTTTCACTGGAAATGAGCAAGGAACAATTGGTGCAGCGGATGCTCTGTTCATTGGCCAGGGTTGATGCCGGGCGTCTGAGAACCGGTCATCTGGGCGAGTCGGACTGGCCGAAGTTGACCATGGCCGCCGGCCAGCTCAGCGAGACCCAGATGTTTATCGATGATACTCCAGCCATATCGGTGCTTGAATTACGCTCCAAAGCACGACGTCTCAAAGCGGAGCATGGGCTGGGTTTGATCGTTGTTGACTACCTGCAATTGATGCGCGGGAACAACCCGGAAAGTCGTCAGCAGGAGATCTCGGAAATTTCTCGCTCCTTAAAAGCCCTGGCCAAGGAACTGTCGGTTCCGGTAGTTGCTCTCTCACAGCTCAATCGTTCATTGGAGAGCCGTACTGACAAGCGTCCGGTGATGGCTGACTTGCGTGAATCGGGCGCCATTGAGCAGGATGCCGATGTGATTATGTTCATCTATCGGGAAACGGTTTATTGTGAAGACTGTAAAAGTCGTGATAAAACCTGCGAAAAGGGGCATGAAAAGGATGCTGAGATCGTCGTCGGCAAGCAACGCAACGGACCGATCGGTAACGTTCATCTGACATTCCGCGGCGAATTTACCCGGTTTGAAAATCAGGCCCGGCGGGAAGAAGGCTATTGATCAGTCACCATTGTTGCGCTTGACATCGATGCCCAGGGTGTTGATTTTTTTACGCAGGGTATTGCGGTTGATACCAAGAACCTCAGCGGCTCGCACCTGATTGCAACGGGTTTTCTGCAGGACAATGTTAATCAGCGGACGTTCGATCTGGTGCAGTACCATCTCATAAAGGTTGTCCATTTCGCACAAGTTCATCTGCGCCAGAGAGCTTTCGAGCTTGCGGCAGACCAGCCCCTCAAGGGAATCTTCGTGAAGACCTGCCGGCACCTTCCCGCACAGGTCTGGAAAATCGGCTGGAGTCAGGACATGATTGGGGCATAACAGCGAGGCTCGCTTGATGGTATTCTCCAGTTCGCGAACGTTGCCGGGCCAGTGATGATTCCCGAGCATATCGAGAGCTTCCGGGCTGCACTCGATGGATTCAATGCCGAAATCCTGACGCGCTTTCTGCAGAAAAAACTCGACCAGCATCGGAATGTCTTCACGTCGATCCCGCAGTGGCGGCAGTGAAATGGGAACGACGTTAAGGCGATAGAAGAGATCCTCACGAAAGCTTTTGTTTTCCACCTGCTCGGCCATGTTCTGGTTGGTTGCCGCAACAATGCGGACGTTGACCTTGAGGACCTGGTGTCCGCCGGTTCGTGTAATTTCTTTTTCCTGCAGTACTCGCAGCAACTTGGCCTGTAATTCCAGCGGCATGTCGCCGATTTCGTCAAGAAACAGGGTTCCCTCTTCAGCCTGCTCGAATTTGCCCGCCTTGCGCTCTGTTGCCCCGGTAAAAGCACCTCGTTCGTGACCAAAAAGTTCATTCTCGAGTAATTCACGCGGGATGGCGGCGCAGTTAATGGCAATGAATGGTTTGCCCAGGCGTGAGCTGTTCATATGGATGGCGCGGGCGATCAGTTCCTTGCCGGTACCGCTTTCGCCGGTGATCAGGACAGTCACATCAGAGCCGGCGACTCGGCCGAGGGTTTTGTAGACTGTCTGCATGGTCTGACTGTTGCCGATGATGGTGCGCCCGAAATTGTACTGGCTCTGTATTTCACTTTTGAGTTGATCAATCTGTTCAGTGACGGCAGCCGCCTTTGTCGCTTTAAGAATAATGGCGTCCAGAGCAGTCAGATCAAAGGGTTTGGTCAGATAATCATAGGCGCCGTTCTTCATGGCGGTGACGGCGTGTTCCATGGTTGCTTCAGCGGTCATGATGACGACCAGTGTTTGCGGGTGTTCGTCGCGAATAAACTTGAGGACTTCAAGTCCGCTCATCCCCGGCATTTTGATGTCGAGAATCGCCAGGTCGTAACGGCGTTTTTGCACCATATCCTGAGCCTGAATACCGTCTTCCGCTGTTTCTACATCATAGTTTTGTTTTTTCAGTGCCTTGGAAAGAACCCAGCGGATGCTCTCCTCGTCATCAGCGACAAGAATGCGCGAAATTGCCATGTCAATTTACCTCGTTATTCTTCGGTTGTGCAATCGGGGCGCATCAGTGGCAGCGAGACTGTCACCATAGTGCCGCCGCCGGAACGTTCGTTAAAGCGCAGAAGACCGCCATGGTCAGTAACGATTTTCTGACAGATAGGCAGCCCCAGACCACTGCCGCCATCCTTGGTTGTGTAGAAAGGCGTGAACACCTGCTCTATTTCTGCTCGGGAAAGGCCGGGGCCGTGATCGCTGATGCGTATCTGAACCAGTTGGGTCGGTCGGGAGCCTTCGACACTGAGATAATATTCGGCATCGATTTTGGTTTCAATGGTTATCTCAGTATTGTTCGGTGATGCTTCCCAGGCATTTTTGAGCAGATTCAGGAAAAGGCGGTTGAGCAGGTCGCTGTCTCCACGCAAGGGGGGTATGCTGGGGTCAAGTAATAATTTGAATTGGATGGCACGTGCGGCCACATGTTGCCGATGGAGGGTGACGATCTCATCGATCAGCCTGTTGACATTAACAGATTCCAGTCGATTCCGCCGCGGAGCAGATAAGTCGAGCAGCTCTTCAATGATCCGGTTGATGCGTTCAGTTTCACGAATAATCAGTCCGGTATATTCCTGTAATTCAGGATTCTCATCCAGTTCCATCTGCAGAAGCTGAGCGGACCCCTTGATGCCTCCCAGAGGGTTTTTAATTTCGTGAGCAAGTCCGGCTGCCATGGTTCCGACCATGGTGAGGCGATCTGCGTGTCGGACAGCTTCTTCCAGGGACCGTACCTGAGTCAGATCGTGCATGATGACAATCGCCCCCTGCTGGCTGGCAGAAGAAGAAAAAATTGGTGATGCGCTGACACCTACCTGGCGTTTACGATGACCGGAAGACTCTAAAATCACGGCCTCATGGTCGGAAAGGGAGCGTCCCTGATCAAGGGCTGTTCTGGTCAGGTCACAGAGACTGTCCTGGTTCCTGAAGCAGTTAAAAAAAGATTTGCCGAGAGCCTGCTTCTCCGACATTCCGGTAAAGTTTTGTGCCGCCGGGTTAAACAGGATGATGGTGCCGGACTGGTTAACAGCTATAACCGCATCATCGATGTTATCGATGATAGCCACATAGTCATCCAGCGCCAAACGCCTTCTTGTGTTCATTGGCTATCCTGCAGGAAAAAAAGCTCTGTCAGAGTGATGCATTCCTTCAGGTCACGACAGGCCTGGATCTGTGATCGGAAATGTCCGGCTCCATCCATGCCACGGGTATACCAGCAGATGTGTTTGCGCATTTCAAGCAGGGTTTTTCTGTCACCGAACTGCTCCCGATGCAGATCGATATGGCGTTGTATCATTGTCAGTTTGTCGAGGGTTTCAGGTGGCGACCCCTTGTCTCCGTTCAATAAGGCAATGATCTGATGGATCAGCCAAGGGTTACCGTAACCACCGCGACCAATCATCAGGCCGTCACAGCCGGTTTCCCGGTACATTCTTGTTCCATCTTCTGCCGTCATGATGTCGCCGCTTCCAAACACCGGTATATTTATAGATTCTTTTAATTCGCGGACATGCGACCAATTTGCCCGACCGGAAAAGCCCTGGCAGCGGGTGCGTGGGTGAAGCGTGATGGCATCAATTCCCTCCTCCTGAGCAATGCGCCCGACTTCCAGAAAGTTGATATTGTCAGCATCCCATCCTGAGCGTATCTTGATGGTCAGGGGGCCATCATAGCGAGTGCGGACTGCTTTAATGATGGCAGCGATCAGGCGTGGATTACGCAAAAGGGCGCTGCCGGAGCCGCTGCGAATGACTTTTTTTACCGGACAGCCCATGTTCAGATCGAGAACCTGTGGAGGGTCTTCAAACCGTGCCACAGCTTCCCTCAGTATGGCTGGATCGCTCCCAAATAGCTGAATTCCAAGGGGATGCTCATCTGGATGAGACGTCAGTAACTGACGTGTTTTTGCCCCGTCGCGAATCAGACCGTTAGCGCTTATCATCTCGGTAAAGACCAGACCCGCACCGCAGGATTTCATAATCCGTCGATAGGGGAGATTGGAAACCCCGGCCATGGGAGCCAGGATGATCGGACTGGTCAAGGCGAGCGATTGTATTTTTAATTGAGTTTTCTGCATAAATTTTGGGCATTTTATCACTGGCTGCAATCAGTGCAAAGAAAAAAATATTGCCGGCACGGCCAGAACCCCCATAAATTATGTGGTTAGATTCTTTGGATACTGTATACAATTTACAACTTGACAATCGGATAACAAGTTGTTAGAACATCATTTGGGAGATTTAGCTGCATATATGCCAATCATTGAACCATATGAGCCTCTTGTATGCGAGATTTATATTCGGCTCAGCATGACGTAACGTTTTCCATGGCCCATAAAGGGCATCAATAACCTGTTTTAACACTTAAAAAAGGAGAGAGAGTATGTCCACACTTAAACAAGTACTCGCGCAAAAAATCGCTGAGCACCGTCCTCGCACGACCAAGCTCGTCAAGGAGCACAGTGATGTCGGCCTGGGTGAGGTGACTATTGGTCAGGCGATCGGTGGTGCACGTGGTATTAAATGCCTCGTGACCGACATCTCCTACCTTGACCCCTATGAGGGAATCCGTTTTCGCGGCAAGACAATCCCCGAAACATTTGAAGCTCTGCCCAAGGTTCCCGGCAGCGAATACCCCTATGTTGAGGCTTTCTGGTACATGTTGTTGACCGGCGACGTGCCGACCATGGAGCAAACCCTTGAAGTGGTTGAAGACTGGAAGCAGCGTTCACAGATTCCTCAGTACGTTATCGACGTCCTGCGCGCCCTGCCACGAGATTCCCACCCCATGGCCATGTTTTCTTCTGCTATTCTCGCCATGCAGCGTGACTCGGTTTTCGCCAAAACCTATTCTTCCGGCAAGTTCAACAAGATGACCTGCTGGGAAGATATGTACGAAGATGCCAACAATATGATGGCCAAGCTCGGCCCCATCGGTGCCTACATCTATCGCATGAAGTATATGGGCGATACCCACATCGACGCCGATCCGGAACTCGACATGGGTGGTAATTTCGCCCGCATGATGGGTATTCCTGCTCCTTATGATGATGTTGCCCGCATGTATTTCATTATCCACTCCGACCACGAGTCCGGTAATGTTTCCGCCCACGCGACCCACCTGGTGGCTTCTGCGCTGTCCGATGCCTACTATGCTTACAGTGCCGGTATCAACGGACTGGCCGGCCCGCTGCACGGTCTGGCTAACGAAGAGGTGCTGCGCTGGACCCAGAACTTCATGAGCCATCTTGGCGGCGAAGTGCCGACTGAAGAAGGTCTTAAAAAAGCCCTGTGGGATACTCTCAACAGTGGTCAGGTTATCCCCGGTTACGGTCATGCAGTTCTGCGGAAAACCGATCCGCGCTATACCACCCAACGCGAGTTCTGCCTCAATACGGAAGGTCTTAAAGACTACCCGCTGTTTAAGCTGGTCAGCATGATTTTTGAAGTAGCACCCGGTGTTCTTCAGGAGCATGGCAAGGCCAAGAATCCCTGGCCGAATGTTGATGCCCAGTCCGGCGTTATCCAATGGTACTATGGCGTCACTCAATACGAGTTCTACACTGTGCTGTTTGGTATCGGTCGTGCCCTCGGATGCCTCGCGAACATTACTTGGGATCGCGCCCTGGGTTATGGCATTGAGCGTCCCAAGTCGGTTACCACAGCCATGCTGGAAGAGGCTGCAGGTATCAAATAAATTTCAGATATCGATTTTCATGCAGTATTGTCGGGAGGCCCATATAGGCCTCCCTTTTTTTGTCAGGTGCATGTTTTATCTGAATCAGGTAGTATGATGATGTAAGGTATCGGAATTTTATTCAGCAGATTACTATTGAAAAATAAACAAGGAGAAAACATATGATAAGCAGGATTGCGACATGGACAATAGTGGCAGCATTAGCTGTCGGTCTGACTGGTTGCGCCGCAAACACGACACATGAGCGTACCAAGAAAGGTGCCGGAATTGGTGCTGTTTTGGGGGCAGTGTCTGGCGCAATTATCGGCTATCAGAGCGACAAGGATCGTGGTGCATGGCGTGGTGCAGCGATCGGTGGCGCGGCCGGTGGTGCCCTGGGTGCCGGTGTGGGCGCTTACATGGACAAACAGCAGACGGAATTTGAACAGCAGCTTGCCAGTGAACGAGATCAGCACCAGATCGAAGTTGAGCGCCAGCAGAATGAAATACTTAAACTGACCATGAGCAGTGAAGTGGGCTTTGATTTTGATTCTGCAGTTGTTAAGCCCAGTTTCTACTCAGTGCTCAACAAGATTGCGGATATTATGAACCGTTATCCCCAGACTGATATAGCCGTTGTCGGGCATACTGACAGTGTCGGTAATCCGGATTATAACCTGCGTCTGTCGTTGCGTCGGGCCAATGCGGTTGCAGATTATTTGATGGATCAGGGGGTGGCGCGCTATCGCTTGTCAACGGAGGGACGTGGACAGCTTGAGCCCATCGCTTCCAATGAAACAGCAACGGGCAGGGCGCAGAATAGGCGGGTGGAGATATATGTCATCCCAAATTAGTTTCTGATGTGTGGTGATCAAGCGAAATGAAAAAGGGGCTTCTGAAATATCAGAAGCCCCTTTTTCAGGGTTATTTTTTTTCTTTTTCTTTTCGCGTTGCGTATATCAGTAGTTTCTGATCCGTGAAGCTTTCTATCTCACCGGCGAATGATTCAATTTTGAAGTAATCATGTATTTTTCGGGGGGCATCCATAAAGAACTTGTTCAGTTGCTGTATTTTGGCGCGATTTAAGCCGGCAGTTTTTACCCATTCCTGAAAGTCATGAACCTTGGGGATGATCAAGGTCTCCTGCAGAATGAGTTCTGCATCTTCAATCATCAGGCGCCATTGTTGTTCACTGAATGCTTCAACATGGGTAGGATTGCGCATCAGTTCCATGGTTTGAAAAAAGTCGGCGATCTCGGGGTCTTCGGGGAGCATGGTATCAATAATGACCATGCGACCGCCACGCCGTAACACCCGATGAAATTCACGCAGCGCCCGGGGCACATCAGCAAAGTGATGAGAGGCGATGCGACACGTCAGCAACGTGAAGGAGCCCGCCGGAAAGGGGAGGTCTTCTGCGTCAGCCTCGCGAAAGATGACGTTGTCTACCCGACCTTCTTCAGCGATGTGTTCCTGAGCTTTCTTGAGCATCTGCATGGTCAGGTCAGAAGCAACCACCTGGCGAACCATGGGAGAGAAGTAAAGGGCCATGTGCCCCCCTCCACAGGCAACATCAAGCATGTTGTCGTCTGGAGTTGGTTGCAGTAACCTTGCAGCTTCTTCAAGATCCGGCCCTGCCGAAAAGTGGGTAGCTTCTACATAGGCCGCGGCTGTTCTGCCGAACTGTTCGCGAATGCGATTTTTGAATTTCTTGTCCATGGTGTATCCTGTGGGCGGATTTTTTGTGCCTTATTGTAGCACCAAATGCCGCCATTCTAGCAGATAATGACTAATAAGGTTTATTTTTGTCATGATTTTTTGAAGAATTTGTTTATCCGACTGCGGATCTACACTGTGGTCTTTATTCCTTGTTGAGGGTGAAGTATGCAACATTGTCTGGTGGGACCTGAAACCACTCGGATGCTGGAGTTGGGGCATCCCTGGGTTATTGCTGATCGTTATACCCGTCAGTGGCCGCGAGTCACTACAGGAGAGCTGATTGCGCTGGTCGATGAACAAAAACGCCCTCTCGGTGTTGCGATCTGTGATCCAGGGAATCGTATTGTCGCACGACGTTTGCGGGATCAGCCGATAATAATTAATTCCGGTTGGTTTGAATCACAGTTCAGGCAATGTGCGATATTGCGCAAGCATATTCTGCTTGGCGATACCGATTGCTACAGGCTGGTTAATGGTGAGGGTGACGGTCTGCCCGGAGTGACAGTTGATCGTTACGCCGACTATCTGATGTTGCAACTTTATACAGATGCTTGGGAGCCTTATCTGGGCCAACTCACTGAAGCACTAAAACGGGTTTATTGTCCCAGCGGCATTTACCTGAAATATCGTCCGCAGCAGACCCGACAGCTCGAAGCGCAGAAAAAAAGCAGACAGACGAACCGTCTTGTAGCGGGGAAGGCTGCCCCAAATCCATTGATTGTTAAAGAGGATGGCCTTGTTTATCGGGTCAACCTACACAATGGTCTGCATACCGGCTTGTTCCCTGATCAGCGCCGCAATCGCAGGGAAACGATGGCGCGCGTTGCAGGCTCGCAGGTGCTCAACCTGTTTGCCTTTACCGGAGCTTTTTCTGTTGCAGCAGCCGCGGCCGGAGCGCAACGGGTAACCAGCGTTGACGTTTCGGAAAAGTATCTGTCCATTGCCCGCGAAAATTTTACAGGCAACAGGATTGATCCTGATCAGCATGAATTTATTGTTGGAGATGTTTTTACTGAACTGGCAACAATGCGGTCGCAAGGACGATTTTTTGATTGTCTTCTGTTTGATCCGCCGTCCTTTTCGACAACAAAAAAGAGTCGGTTTTCCACCCAGGGCGGAACAGCAGAACTGGTAGCTCAAACCATCCCTCTAGTGTCCCCGGGCGGGTTGTTGATGACGGCATCCAATCACCAGAAAGTGACCCTCGACGAGTATTTCAAAGAATTGCGTCGCGGCGCCTTGAAGGCAAAAAGAACCTTGAGAACCATTTATGTGGGTGGTCAGCCAGAGGACTTTCCCTGTGATGTCGGATTTCCGGAAGGGCGATACCTGAAATTTGTCATCAGCGTCTGTTCCTGAAAGAGCACCTGCACAGGGCGCTGCTTATGGCCAGCCAAGTGACGCAGCGATGATTTTTATCGAAAAAACTATCATTGACACCAGTTTTTGTTTTATGATTTTACCTGGATGCGTTCAGAATCTGGTTGATCGACATCCTTTCATGGGGGATTGTCAGCACAATGCGATCTGGTTGATATTTCAGGCAAGGAGGCCTTTTCTCGTTTGCAAAATCTGTTTTCCGATGTCTTTAGCGGGGGTGGTTATGCGATTTACTGAATGTTCTGTGCTTTCAGTTGAATCGTAACTACCCCTTTTTGCTAGGGACTTTTTCCTAACCCGCATGAATAAAAGGAGGAAAATGATGCTCAGATCACGTTGGTTCAGTTTGGGGTTGTGTCTGCTTGTGGCAACCTTCACCTTTTCGACGGTTACACCTGCCAGTGCTTCATCCGATCGTGACTATCTGCTGGCGACAGCTTCGACGGGTGGCACCTACTATCCGGTGGGGGTTGCTCTTTCAACCTTGGTCAAGGTTAAGCTGCAACCTACCCAGGGTATCGGCATGTCGGCCATCAGTTCGGCCGGGTCCGGTGAAAACATCATGTTGTTGAACAACAATGAAGTTCAGTTTGCTATTCTGCAAGGGCTTTTTGGCGCCTGGGCCTGGAATGGTACCGGTGATTATGCCACTGCCGGACCGCAGCGCGACCTGCGTGCCGTGACCATGTTATGGCAAAATGTCGAACACTTCACTATTCACAGACGTTATGTAAAAACCGGAACCGTCGCCGATCTGATGGACATGCAGGGCCGCAACATGGCTCTGGGGCCGCGCAACTCGGGAACTCTGGGCTCCAACAGGACATTGTTTGGTGGACTGGGTATAGACATTGACACTCATTACAGTCTGGCTTATGCCGGTTACGGTCCTGCGGCCGATGCTCTGCAGAACGGTCAGGTTGCCGGCATGAGTACTCCTGCCGGTGCTCCCGTAAGTGCTGTAACCCGTACCTTGGCGACCATGGGCAATGATGCCGTGGTTCTTGATTTTACTGATGAGCAGATGATAGCTGCCGACAGTGGTATGGAACTGTGGACCCGCTACGTCATACCCGCTGGGACATACCCCAATCAGACCAAGGATATTAACACCATTGCACAGCCCAACTTCCTCGCCGTACGTGCTGATCTCGATGAGGAGGCCGTTTATCAGATTACTAAAACAATCTATGAAAATCTGCCCTTCCTTGGCGCTATTCACAGTGCTACACGGGTGATGGCTTTAGAAAAGGCGCTGGATGGTCTGCCGATGCCGCTGCATGCCGGGGCATTGAGGTACTTCCGTGAAGCGGGCCTTGATATCCCTGCTCGTTTGATAGCCGAATAAACAGATGAACATATTACGACCGTCCGTAAGGGCGGTCGTTTTTTTCTTCGGAGCAATCTATGTCCGTTAATGAAACTGAAGCGCATCCCTTTGATGAATGGGCGTTGCTGATCATCGGGGTCGCTGTATCAATAATGCATATCTGGTTCAATGTTTTTGTTATTCTTTCAAGTTTATGGCAGAACGCACTACACTTTGCCGGTTTTGCCCTGCTGGCTGCCATTGCATATCCCTTGCGCCGCAACGGTCCGCTTCTGTTCCGCCTGTTTGATGTGCTGCTCGGAGTATTGGCGGCGTCCTCGGCTATTTATCTGATTGCCCGGGAAGATGCGATCTATACTCGTGGTATTTATCTGGTGCCATCTGAATGGGTTGCCGGGATTATCGTCATTCTCTGTGCCCTGGAATTTACCCGCCGGGTCGCCGGTTGGTTTATCCCGGTGCTGATTGTCGTCGGTCTTACCTACATCGGCTGGTG
The DNA here is from genome assembly GCA_007125165.1 of Geobacteraceae bacterium. Taxonomy (GTDB): domain Bacteria; phylum Desulfobacterota; class Desulfuromonadia; order Desulfuromonadales; family Geopsychrobacteraceae; genus Pelovirga. Next base: position 23,690 of record SLDV01000145.1, read on the forward strand.
GGGCAGTCAATTGTCCGGCATGTTCCGTTTCTCCGGATTAAAACCGGAGACGCTTCTGTTTCGGAGTATTTATGGTGACGATGCGTTGTTCGGGACCATCGCCCAGATCTCCTCGTCTTACGTTTTCATGTTCCTGCTGTTCGGCGGATTTCTGCTCCGCTCCGGCGCCGGTGATTTTGTCATCGATATGGCCCGGGCCGTGGCCGGACGACTTGTTGGCGGGCCGGGCTTTGTCGCCGTTATCGCATCCGGGTTGATGGGTACCATCTCCGGTTCTGCCGTCGCCAATACAGCCTCGACCGGGGTTATCACCATTCCGCTGATGAAGCGAGCCGGTTTTCCACCTAAATTTGCCGCCGGTGCTGAAGCTGCCGCCTCTACCGGTGGCCAGGTGATGCCGCCGATCATGGGTGCCGGCGCCTTCGTCATGGCCACCTACACCCAGATTCCCTATACCACCATTGTGTTGGTCAGTATTTTGCCGGCATTTTTATATTTTGCCACTGTCGGCTTTTTTATCCGTATTGAAGCCAAACGCAGCTACGTGACGGCTATGGATGATGAGAGAATTTCGCTGATTGAGGTCATTAAAAAGGGGGGGATCGTATTTCTGCTCCCCATCGGTATTCTCATCGGTTTGTTGATCTACGGCTTTACTCCGACCTATGCTGCCGGTTACAGCATGATCGCGGTGGTGGTTTCTTCCTGGCTGACACCGAGGAAGATGGGCCCCAAGGCTATTATCGAGGCTCTGGCCCTGGGGTCTAAAAACATGATCATGACGGCGATCCTGTTGTGTACCATCGGCCTGATCGTTAATGTCATCACTACGGCCGGCATCGGTAACACCTTCTCTCTGATGATCAATGAGTGGGCCGGTCACAGTCTGCTCATCGCCCTCGGGCTGGTTGCTCTGGCATCCCTGGTCCTGGGGATGGGTTTGCCGGTTACCGCAGCTTATATCGTTTTAGGCACCCTCTCGGCCCCTGCTTTACATGGCCTGATTGCTGATGGCATGCTGGTGAAGGCCCTGGTCAGCGGTCAGATTCCGGAAGCGGCAAAAACTTTTTTTATGCTGGCGGTGCCGGATAAATTGGCACTGATCGGTGAACCGATGTCGGTGGCGACGGCGCGTTCCATTATTGATGCTGTTCCCTTCGAAATGGCGAGCATGGTACGTGAGTCGGTATTAAGTGAACACACTATGACCTTTGCGCTGTTGTCGGCGCATCTGATCGTCTTCTGGCTCAGCCAGGATTCTAATGTTACACCACCGGTTGCCCTGGCTGCTTTTGCTGCAGCAGCTATCGCCGGTTCAAAGCCGATGATTACCGGTTTCTACTCCTGGAAGCTGGCCAAGGGGCTTTACATTATCCCGCTGCTCTTCGCCTATACCCCTTTTATTGGAGGGACACTGACGCAGGATCTGTATATTTTCTTCTTTGCTCTGTTTGGTCTCTATGCCTTTGCGGCTGGGATCGAAGGCTACATGGAGGTTAAGCTGAACCTGGTGTTGCGTCTTTTGACCCTGACCTCAGCCGTGATGCTGTTATGGCCGACAGACTGGTGGATCAACGTGGCCGGATGGCTCTTGCTTGTCGGCATTTTTATTTTCACCAAACGCAAAGATAGTGCTCAACAGAAGCTTCAGACTGCTTCTGCCTGATTTTTCATTCACGTCACAACGCCCGGATCTGCCGGGCGTTGTGACAATGAGCAGCAGTTTTTTGACATTTTCTCTGCTTTATCGTATCGATGCCGGCTTGTCCTGAGTCGTCATAAGCCCTGCCCACGTTGCCGATTTAGCCTCTGTCGTACTTTCTACGTTTCAGCGCCTGCCTTAATAACATCCCGGATTGCTGGACATCTGGAATACATCAGCTACAATCACACTCGACGTATCGACCTGATGAACCTTTTACCCGGATCATGGTAGTATGAAAATGATTTCAACGCATTGTTGCCTGACTGTGAGCCCTTTATGACGGATCAGGATTCTTCTCCAGACATCCAACAGGACCCCGATCTTCTTGCTGTTGAAGAGACTGATGCCTATCGGTTGACATTGCGACTGGCAAAAGAGCAGATGGAATGTGTCGCCGCAATCGAGTTCAAGTCCCTTCCATCGGCAGCGTTGCAACAAGAATCCGCTCAACGTGAAAACAGTAATGACAATCCGAATCCTCCAGAGCAGGAAACTGCAGACACCACAGGAGACGAGGTGAAGGTTGTTACTGAATCCTCCTGTGGTGAAATTTCACTGAACCCCGTCCAATTGATTCAACTTTTGCATCAGCACCAGGTAAGCCGCAATATCGATGAGGATGCCGTCAAGGAGTTCTGTGCCACGGTTGACCTGCAGCAGAAGCCGTCACCAGCTGTCGTTGCCCGTGGTATCGATCCACAGCCCGGCGCTGATGGCTGGTTCGAGCTTCTGGTCAAAACCAGTGGAGAAGAACAGGAATTTATTCCAGACAGCAAAGGCCGGGTTGATCTGAAGCGCCTTAATGCCTTTACCGAAATAGAGGCGGAACAGAAACTTGGTGTTATTCATCCGCCTGAGCCTGGTATCCCCGGTTACACAGTGCATGGTCTGGAGGTTAAAGGGCCCGCAGGTTCTCCCAGAACAATCAATGCCGGTGAGGGAGTGGTACTCAAATATGGTGGCAGGATGGCCTTTTCCACCAGAGCCGGTCGTGCATTATTTGACAATAATACCCTGACCGTAGTTGACCAGCTGGTGATTCCCGGAAATGTTGATCTGAATGTCGGACATATTGATTTCAACGGCTTTGTCGAAATTAAGGGTGATGTTCTTGACGATTTTGACGTTCGTTCGACCCGGGGAATCAAGATCAGTGGTCACGTAGGTGCCTGTCATATTGAATCAGAGGGGTCAATAGAACTGGGAGCTATGGCCGGGCGTGAAATTGGACATATCTTCTGCCAGGGCAATCTGCATGCTCGTTACCTTAACCAGGTGACGGTGGTTTGTTACGGGGATGTGGTTCTGACAAATGAAATTCGTAATTCTCATGTGCGATCCGCCGGGCACATCGTAGTTGAGCGGGGCGGGATTATCGGCGGGGAGATTATTGCTCTCAAGGGTGTTGCGGCGGTCACCATTGGCGCCGTATCCGGCCAAAAAACCCGAATAACTGCCGGTGTTTATTTCCCCGATGTTGAACGCAGTGAATACATCAGCCGTCAACTTAACTCCATAGAAGAACAGATCAGATCGATAAACGGTGCCATCCGGCCGTTGATGCAGCACTTGCGTAAAGGATCCCAATTTATCGATACGGCCCGGGCCCGTTTGCAGATTCTAAATGATAAGCTTGATGCTCTCTACCACCAGAAAGCTGCGTTTTCTGCCGAAGTCATGACATCTCAACCTCTTGAAATTGAAGATAAAAATCCAAAAATAAACATTCAGAAGGTACTTCGAGACGGAGTTGTTATTGCCCTTGGCAGGGTCAAGGAAGAGATCAAATTTGATCGGCAGGGACCATTGTCTATTATTGAGAATACCCGTGACGGCGGTCTGCGCTTTCTTTCGCTGACGGCTTTGCCGGTTTCCGCCGCCGAGATTGAACAGGAAGAAATTGCCCTGGAAGAAAATAATAACGTTTGAGGCAGTGCCTGCGTTACAGTCAACATCACATCTGTTATCTGAATTTTCGCTGATTCTATTGTCCGTTTGACGCTTTCTGTGTGATGATACATGGTCAATGGACAATATTACAAGGAGTCGATTTTATGCTGGTACGTACATTTTTAACCCTTTTGTTCTGTCTGACAACCACCCTGGTCTTTGCCGATGCGATCGATATCGGTTTTAACAACGAAAGTTTTCACCTTGGTTATGAAAGACCTCTGGTGCAAGACGATTTCGGTGTTGTTTTTGGCAATGTCGGTTTCCTTTATAATGGTGATGAAAAAACGACCATGGGTCGTGTCGGTGCAGATTTTGTCGGTAATCCGGGACAGTACCCCGGAACCAGGTTTGGGATGGGGACACGACTTTATGCCGGATCAACTGCAAAAAATACCGATTTTATCAATCTGGCCATCGGGTTGCGTGCATCTTACGCCCCGCCGGAATTCGGCGGGTTTGGTCTTGCCGCTTCAATTTATCATGCTCCCAAGGTTTTTTCCTTCCGTGATGCGGATAACCTGACGCAAACAGAGGTTGTTTTGACCTATGCCCTGATTCCCAAGGTGCGCTTGAATCTTGGTTATTACAACCTGCGCCTCAAAGAGGATTCAAGAGGCAGTAACTGGACCATTGACGAGGGATTGCGCATCGGCTTTACTGGTTATTTTTAATTTTTTACTCGGTGGCCTCTGGCTAATTTTTCACCGGATTCTTCTGTCTGAAGCTTGACAAAACTCCTCTTTTAACAGATAAAACACTGTCTTATTGGCTTCATCAAAAAACCCGGACGAAATACTACCAAAACCATCACGTTTTATATAAATTAACAGACAGCACTTTTGACACGATTGAGGGTAAAGATGAACGGAAAACAGCTACTTCTCAAGGCACTGAAGGAGCGTAAGGTTCGCTTCCTTTTTGGTTATACCGGTGGAGCCATCATGCCGGTTTTTGACGAAATGGAAAAAATGGGGGTCTTTGAGTTTGTTATGGCACGCCATGAGCAGGGTGCGGCCTTTATGGCCCAGGGCCTCAGTCGGGCCTCCCTGTCTACCTCTGCACCACAGATAGGCGTCTGCTTGTCAACCTCTGGTCCGGGAGCGATGAACCTGGTGACCGGGGTAGCCGACGCCCATATGGATTCGGTACCGATACTGGCAATTACCGGCCAGGTAGCCACCGGCGTGATTGCTACCGACGCCTTTCAGGAGAGTGATGTGGTCGGTGTCATGATGCCGATCTGCAAACAGACTTACATGCCCCTGGTTGCCGATGATGTTGAAAAAACCGTGCACGAGGCCTGCTATGTCGCCACCACCGGCCGTGGTGGACCGGTTGTCATCGATCTGCCCAAGGATGTTCAGAATCAACAGGTGAAAGATGACTATCGCTTTGATTCTAAAAAATTCCGTCCACATCTGCCCGGCTACTTCTGCAATCCAACTCCGGAACGTGAGCCAATCAAGCAGGCGATTGAACTGATTAATAAAAGCGAGCGGCCCCTGATTTTCTGTGGGCATGGTGTTATTAACAGTAACGCCGGTGATCTGCTGCGGCGCTTTGTCGAAAAGGTGAATATACCTGTAGCTTCCACTTTTCACGGCCTTTCTGCCTTTCCGGCAGATCACCCCAAACATCTGGGAATGATGGGAATGCACGGCACTGTTGAAGCCAACCGCGCCATTATGGAAGCTGATCTGCTGATTGCATTGGGGATGCGTTTTGACGATCGGGTGACCGGCAAGCTCGAGGAATACGCCCAGAATGCAGCGGTTATTCATGTTGATATCGACGCCTCAGAAATTGATAAAAACGTCAAAACAACAGTGGCTATTACTGCTGATGTTTATCGTACCCTGCATGTATTGATGGGCGATCCTATGGTGACTTGCATTCCGCGGCGACGCTGGTGGGATAAAATCAACAGTTTTCGTGAGGTGATGAAAGACGATCTGCGTGAAGAGATCGAAGTCGGCGTCGGCAACGACAACAAACTGCTGATGAAGGGGATTGTTCACCGCCTTTCGGAGGTGACCAAAGGGCGTGACCTGATTGTTGCCGATGTCGGCCAGCACCAGATGATGTGCGCACGCTTTTATAATTACCAGACCACCAACAGTTGGTTTGGCTCCGGTGGAGCAGGAACCATGGGTTGTTCTCTCCCCATGGCCATCGGTGTCAAGCTCGCCCGTCCGAAGGAAAGGGTCTGGTCTATCAGTGGCGATGGTGGTTTCCAGATGAATTTCCAGGAATTGGGAACCATCATGGAGAAGAAGATTGATGTCAAAATCATCATCCTGAATAACGGTTATCTGGGGATGGTGCGTCAGTGGCAGACCTTTTTCTTTAACGGATGTTATGCCGGGACACCGATGCAGAGCCCCGATTTTGGGCTGATCTCCCAAGCCTACGGCATCCCTTACCGCAAGGTAGAATTGCTCCAGGATGTGGTGCCGGCGATCGAAGAAGCGATTGCCTGTGAAGGTGCCATGATTCTCGAGTTTGTCTGTGATCCAGCGGAGGTTATTCTGCCGATGATTCCCTCCGGGGGTGGTTTTGGCGATATGATGACCCGGCATCCCCATGCACCGAAGAAAGATCAGACCAAACAAGGAGAAGCTGCATGAAAAGGCGTGCCATACTTGCATTTACCCTTGATCATCCCGGGGTTCTTAACAAAATATCCATGCTGATCCGTAAAAAAATGTACAACGTCGATACCCTTACCGTCTGTCGCTCGCGAATTCCCGGTGTCAGTCGAATGACCATTACCTTGCGTGAAAATGATCAGGCCAGGGTCGACCAGGTCGTCCGGCAGTTGGAAAAGTTCACCGAAGTCATCTCGGTGAAGGAACTGGATACCGATCACAGTTACTGGCGCGAAGTAGCTATTGTTAAACTGGAGATGGACGCTTCGGTACTCGATACCTTTCATGGCCGTTACAACTTCGAAATTCTCGAACAGAAAAGTGACGACATCCACATTCTCCAGGTTGCCGGCTCAACCCGACGTATCGATGCCTTCCTGGATGAAGTCGGTCAGGAGCATATCGTTGAGATCGCTCGTACCGGGGTCACGGCGATGGAGAAGTAGGGAGTGGGGAGTGGGGAATAGGTAGTGGGAAGTAGGGACTGGGAATAAATTTCTTAGATAAGGTATGCTGTCGGGGTGTGGTGCTGGTAAAAACGAGCGTTACACCCCGATTTCTTTTGGCTGAAGGAGACCATAGATGAAGCGACGCAGTGGAACAATTACTGGTGATCCGGGTGGTTCGAATTGGGTTGAGCGGACAGCGGCTCGGACCATGTTGCGGGCGGTGCGTTTTAATGACGAGGACTTCACCAAGCCGTTGGTGGCGCTCGCGGTTCCCTATACCAATGGTACCCCTTGCAACGATCATATCCGTATACTCGGCGATCTTCTTCAGGCCGAGATGGAGGCGGCCGGAGCCAAGGTGATTGTGTTCGGTACGCCGGTGGTATCCGATGGTATCTCCATGGGCACCGAAGCGATGAAGTACTCCCTGGTCAGCCGTGAAGTGATTGCCGATGCTATTGAAGTGATGACCGAAGGCTATCAGGTGGACGCGGTGGTGACCCTGTCCGGTTGTGACAAAACCATCCCGGCGGCGCTGATGCCGATTGCCCGTAATGATCTGATCGGATTGACCCTCTACGGTGGCAGTATCCGCCCCGGTCATCATGGCGGAAAAGATCTCAATATCGTCAGTGCCTTTGAAGGGATCGGCGCCCATAGTGCTGGGAAAATTGATGCTGACGAACTTCGTCAGATCGAATGCCATGCCTGCCCCGGTTCCGGCTCCTGCGGCGGGATGTATACCGCCAACACCATGGCCGCCGCAATTGAAGCCCTGGGGATGAGCGTCCCCGGCGGCTCATCGAATATGGCAGTGGAACTGGATAATCAACCATCAAGCGATAAGCAGGGAGATCTGCGCCGCACGGCAACAACCCTGATGACCTTGCTTCAGCGCGCTATCAGTGCCCGGCAGATCATGACCCGCAAAGCCTTCGAGAATGCCCTGACCCTGGTCTGGGCCCTGGGAGGATCGACCAATGCCGTATTGCACCTGCTGGCCATGGCACGCGAGGCCGATGTGCCTTTAACCCTGAAGGAAATGGCGGATTTTACCGCCGAAGTGCCGTTGCTCGGCAACTTTAAACCCTATGGGCGCTATCTGATGAACGATCTGCATCCCCTGGGTGGCGTCCCCATGGTGATGAAACACCTGCTGGGTGCCGGCCTGCTGCATGGCGATTGCCTGACGGTGACGGGAAAAACCCTGGCTGAGAATCTGGCCAACGCTCCTGATCTGCCTGCCGGGCAGGATGTGGTTTTTCCGGTTTCCAGCCCCTATGCGACTGCCGGTAAACATATTCGTATGCTGTTCGGCAACCTGGCTCCGGAAGGGTGCGTGCTCAAACAGAGCGGTAAGGATTTAACCACCATGCGTGGTCCGGCGCGGGTGTTCGAACGTGAAGAAGAGGCCATGTCGGCCATTCTGGCAAACAAAATCAATCCGGGTGACATTGTCGTGATCCGTTTTGAGGGTCCGCAAGGTGGCCCCGGCATGCGCGAGATGCTTTCTCCTTCCGCCGCCCTGATGGGCGCCGGGCTCGGCGACAGTGTCGCCCTTTTGACTGATGGACGCTTCTCCGGCGGAACTCACGGTATCATGATCGGCCATATCTCTCCCGAAGCTCAGGTTGGCGGTCCCCTGGCACTGGTAGAGGAGGGGGATCAGATTGAAATCGATCTGGATCATGAGGAGCTTAATGTGCTCGTGGATGATAGCGTGCTGGAACAACGTCGGGAAGGTTGGAAGGCACCTTTCCAGAAGATCCAACGTGGTGTCCTGGCTAAATACGCGCGTCTGGTCTCATCGGCTTCCAGTGGCGCTGTGACCTCGTAAACAAGGGTCCCTGCCATGAATCCCGCCAATCTTTTTTCATCCATACCAGATCAGCTGCCGGATGAGCTGGTCGACCTTCTCGAAGATAAGGGGCAGGTTCGGATCGAGCGGATTGTCTCGCGCGGCCACGCCTCGCCACCAGGTTTCTGGTACGATCAGCAGCAGGACGAGTTTGTTCTGTTGTTGCAGGGAGAAGCAGAACTGGAACTACTGGATCCGGAGGAGCATCTGCGCCTGCAGGCAGGGGATTACCTGTTGATTCCGGCGCGCCGTAAGCACCGGGTCACCTGGACGAGCAGTGAAGTGGATTGTATCTGGCTGGCGGTTTTTTATCATGAACAGGAATAGAGCAAAGAGACGTGGGGCACGTGGCATCCAGGCAATTTTCACTGTCATGTGTTGTTTTCTGTCCTTTAGTACTATCGGTATTGCCGCCGACGAGGTTGATCTAGAGGTGTCCCTGGACCAAAAAACTGGCCAGATGCTGATGGTTGGCTTTCGCGGAACGGCATTGGCTGATGACCATGTCATCCTGCGTGATATCCGTCGTTATCACTTGGGCGGGGTGATCCTTTTTGATTACGATGTGGTACTTCAACTGGCAGATCGCAATATTCGCTCGTCGGAGCAACTGACGTATCTGATTGCGACGTTGCAGGATGCGGCAGCAATGCCGCTGCTGGTTGCCGTCGATCAGGAAGGGGGACGGGTTGCCCGGTTGAAACCGGCACACGGCTTCGCGCCAACGCCGTCCCATACCGAACTCGGGATCAGGGATGACCTGCAGGTAACCTATGCCGCAGGTAAGGACATTGCCCTTACTCTGGCAGAGGTGGGAATCAACACCAATTTCGCTCCGGTGGTGGATCTGTGTATTAATCCGGACAATCCCGTGATTGCCCGCCTTGAGCGTTGTTTTTCAAGCCGGCCTGACCTTGTTAGTCGCCATGCCCAGCAGTTTATCCAGGCTCATCAGGATCATGGCGTGATATCTGTGATCAAGCATTTTCCCGGCCACGGCAGTTCGCAGACGGACTCGCATCTGGGTTTTGTTGATGTCAGCGCCAGCTGGACACCTGCCGAGCTTTCCCCCTATGTTGGTCTGATAGGTGCTGTGGGTGTGCCTGCGGTGATGACCGCGCATGTCTTCAATACCGCCCTCGATGCTGATCATCCTGCCACCCTGTCATCTTCGACCATTACCGGCCTCCTGCGCAACCAGCTTGATTTCGACGGAGTCGTCATTTCCGACGATCTGCAGATGGGTGCAATCAGCGAGCATTATGGCCTCGAACAAGCGGTCCAGCTTGCTCTTGAGGCTGGAGTAGATATCCTGCTGTTCGGTAACAACCTGGAGTATGATCCGGAGATCGTGCCCAAGGTGGTGAATATCATCCGGGATCTGACAGCCACCGGAGTGATTGACAAAAGCCGGATTGATGAGTCCTATCGGCGGATTATGCGGCTTAAAAGGTTTGTGCCCTCCAAGGTGGAGTAGGCGGTAGGGGCGACGCATGCGTCGCCCGATTGTTCAACATCAACTTCAAAACCGCGGGTTCGCGGTCCCGCACGCCGCCATACTCTTTTGTCATGCCACAAAAGAGTATGCAGAAAAAGGCACCCATGCTCC
>SLDV01000118.1 GCA_007125165.1 Geobacteraceae bacterium
CTGGGCTATTCCTCTGTTGAACTGTTAAACCGCTGTGCTCATGACCTTTTTCATATTCATCCGGACTCCTTTGTTGATTGCCCCATGGCAAGGGTTAGTGTGGACGGCACCACCTACCGGGGCGAAGAGCTGTTCAAGCACAAGGACGGCCGGGAAATTCCCGTTGCTGTGGGAGCGGCGGCGGTTGAAATCAACCCTGGAGAAATGGGTGTGGTGACCACTTTCGATGACATCAGCGAACGCAAGCGTCTCGAAGCCCAGTACCTGCAGGCCCAGAAGATGGAATCGGTGGGTATTCTTGCCGGCGGTATTGCCCACGATTTCAATAACATTCTCTCGGCTGTGACCGGCTTCTCCCATCTGCTCCTGCGCAAAATGTCGCCGAAAGAGCCCTTGCGCAAATATGTTGATCAGATTGTCGATGCGTCTCAACGAGCCACCGCCCTGACCCGTGAACTCTTGCTGTTCAGCCGCAAACAACCAGGAGAGTACAAACCGATTGATCTCAATTCGGTACTGCAAAAAAACAGAAGCTTTCTAGTGCGCACCCTTGGTGTCGAGATTAAGCTGCTGATCGAATCAGTATCTCAACCTCTTCCCATTCGCGCCGATGAACAACAACTGCAACAGGTGATCATCAATCTGGCCATCAATGCCCGCGATGCCATGCCCCACGGAGGCACCCTGCACATCGCCAGCCGGCTTGTCGAACTTAAAGAACCCCTTGCGTCCTATCGTGTAAACATCCCGCCCGGGTCATACGCTCTGCTGACCATCAGTGATGAGGGAACCGGTATTGAGGCTGAAACCCTGGAACATATCTTCCACCCCTTTTTCACCACCAAGGCGGTCGGCAAGGGGACCGGTCTGGGGCTGGCCGTTGCTTATGGCATTATCCAGCAGCACAGGGGCTACATTCGCGTAGAAAGCACTCCCGGCACCGGTGCCTGGTTCTTTATCTACCTGCCATTAACTGATGATATCGTCTGCGTTGAGACACAGCAGATCAATGATGAAAGCAACTATCATGGAAGTGGCGTCATCCTGCTGGCGGAAGATGAATCGACGGTCAGGGCAGCATTGACTGAAATTCTCGAATCCGCCGGCTACCAGGTTATCAGTGCCGCTGATGGTGCCGAAGCGATAGATCGGTTTCAGGAACATCAGGATCAGATTCAGCTTCTGCTGTTCGATATCATGATGCCCCACCTCAACGGCAAGGAGGCCGCTGACCAGATTCGGCAGCAACGACCTGATCTGCCGATTCTTTTCCTGAGCGGCTATGCTCCCGATTCTCTGCAACAGCGAATTACCGCCGACCTTGACAGCACCTGCCTGCTGAAACCGGTAGAACCGGAAAACCTTCTGGCCATCATTAAACACATGCTCAACACAAGCGATTAAACTGTTTTTATTAGCGAAAGTTTTTTTCGGCAAGTTTTTGTTGAATTTCCACTCGGTATTGGCGTATTCTTAGTTTGCGCTAATTATTTCTTGTGGTTGGGGGGCTTTTTTCAACTCAAGATGCCGGGAGATCATCATGAAAATTCGTGGGCAGTTTTTAATTCCTGTTATCGCCACTCTGGTGGTGGTTTTGACCGTCGGTTTTGTCGGCATCAACTGGGTGCTGAAGTCGTTGGTAAATGATCAGTCCACGCGTTTTACCTCCTTCATGGCCTCTTCCATGGAGACGGCCGCGCGTACCAAGATCGATGAAATCAACAACAATCTCAACCGTATCGGCCAGGCGGCCCTGCAACAGGTAGCCCCCTTTTCGCAGCTCCCTGAGGTTATCAGCGCCTATGAGCTGGCCCACACAGGCAATATCAACAACGAAAACTCTCCACAAAGCCAGCAGGCACGTGATCAACTGCGTGCGCTCATGCGCCCGGCCTTTGCCGGTTATCAGGCTGCTACCGGTAGCCCACATTTTATTATTCATTATCATCTTCCCAACGGGCGTAGCCTTTCCCGGGTTTATCAGCAGGATTTTCAGATTCGCCGTAACGGCCGACCGCTGGATATTTCCGACGATATCAGCGGCTTTAGAGCGACCGTCATGCAGGTCAACCGCGAACGTAAACCCCTGACCGGCCTTGAAATTGGCCGCGGCGGCTTCGACATTCGCGGCCTGGTACCGATTGCCGCTCCCAATGGCCGCCATCTGGGGTCGGTTGAGGTTCAATTTCCCCTGTCACGGCTGTTGACAGTTTCCCGCACTGCCGACAGCCAATACTTTGGTGTTTATATGGATCAGAAGCTTCTGAGTGTCGCCACCAGAATGACCGACAATCCGAAGATTGGTAATGAATTTGTTTTCGTGACCGCCACCGACACCAGTGTTACCGACCCGCTGGTCGACCTGGAACTGCTGCGTGGCGGCTTGCGCGATACCGTGTTTGCGCAAAAAGATCATTTCTATCTGGCGGCCTTTCCTTTGAAGGATTTTTCCGGCGCGCCAGTTGGTGTGTTCGTCATGGCCCTGGAAATGAGCGAATGGCAGAAAACTCTCACCGAAACTATCGCCGCCGGTGATGCCACTCTGGCTGAAGTGCGTTTAGAGATCGCGATATTCAGTATTGTTCTGCTGGCACTGATGAGCCTGATCGTGTTTCTGGTGACCCGGCGCGTGACCGGACCTATTCTCGAAGCTGTCGATATTACCGCCAGGGTCGCTGAAGGTGATACAAGCCAAAAGTTCCAGATCACGGACACAAATAAAGAACAAAGTTCCAACAACGAGATCCAGCGCCTGCGGGTTGGTATCAATCGACTGGTTGATGGTCTGCGCGAACGGGAAGAGGTCGCCCTCGCCATCGCCGAAGGCGACCTGACCCGCAAGGTTGTCCCCCTGTCGGACCAGGACAGTTTGGGTATTGCCCTGCAAACAATGGTCACCCAACTCAATGAAGTACTCAGTGAAGTACAGACCGCCGCCGGTCAAATCGACGACGGCAGCCATCAAGTATCAGATACCGCACAGCAGCTTTCCCAGGGGGCAACCGAGTCGGCTGCTTCTCTGGAAGAAATCAGCAGTTCCATGAACGAAATCGCCAGTCAGTCACAGCAAAGCGCCGCCAACGCCAATCAGGCCAGTGAGCTGGCAAGAGGGGCGCAGAGTTCCGCCCAGATCGGCAGTCAACGTATGGCTGAAATGATTACGGCAATGAACGAAATCAACGCCGCCGGTGAGAGCATCAACAAGATTATCAAGGTTATCGATGAAATCGCCTTTCAGACCAATCTGCTGGCCCTTAATGCCGCCGTTGAAGCGGCTCGCGCCGGGCAGCATGGCAAGGGCTTTGCCGTTGTTGCTGAAGAGGTGCGCAACCTCGCCGCTCGCAGCGCCAAGGCGGCGCGCGAAACCGCCGAACTGATTGAAGGCTCGGTAGAAAAAACGGCCAACGGCACCCAGATTGCTGAAGGAACCGCAGCGGCTCTTGAAGAGATCGTCTCTGCGGTTGTCAAGGTCAACGATCTGATCGCCGAAATTGCCGCTGCCGGCAGTGAGCAGGCGCAGGGCATCTCCCAAATCAACACCGGTCTTGGTCAGATTGACCTGGCTGTTCAGCAGAGCACTGCCACCGCAGAAGAATCGGCAGCGGCAGCAGAAGAACTGTCAAGCCAGTCTGAACACCTGCGTCACATGCTGAGCCGTTTTACCCTGACGAGCGACAAATCCGGCTTCGCTTCGCCGCCACTAAAGGCAGCGGCAAAGAAAAAAACGCCCCAACCGGCCCTGAGCGACAACAGCGGCTGGTCGCAGATGGAAAAAGCCGGTAACACCCCCAAAAAACCAGACTTCAGCAACAAATCTATCAATCTGGATGATGACGAGTTCGGAAAATATTGATTGTTTTTCTTTCCCCCGGTTCCTGGTGCCCGGGGGAAAGCTTCACATTGTTAAACCCTCTTGATGCAACAGGCACGATGACACTAAGCAGGTAATCAATGAGCCTTTCATCAAAAGTCCGCATCGATATCTCCAACAACCGCATCTACTGCACCTTTGCGAGAAAAAGCACTGCACAGGAACTTGCCGAGATGTCAGCTGACATTCAGCGCCTGGTGCCGGAACTTAAGCCCGGCTTCGATGTGGTTGAGGATATGAGCCGCTGCCATCTGTTTCAGCTCGCTGCACTGCCAACCCTGCGCAAGATCATGCACTATCTCGTCAACAACGGAGCGCGTGAAGTAATCCGCATTGTCGACAGGCAAAGCACGTTATTCAGACAGTTTACCAATCTGTCCATGCGACTGCGCAGCTATAAACCAATCTACGTCAATTCCCCGGCTGAAGCGGACGATCTGCTTGACCAGGCACAACGCCGATCGGGCCTGCGGTTTGACCTGAACGACACCTGGATCGCTGTGCATACCGATACAGAGGTGTTCAACGGCAAAACTGTTGATATTTCTGCCAGCGGCTGTGCCGTCATGACGGATGCAGAACCTTTGCCCGTGGGAACAACTGTCCGCATCAAATTACCGATGAAAAATGAAAACAACGTCACTCTGGCCTTTGAAATAAGCGCAACAGTTGTCAGAATATTTGCCGGCGGCTTTGCTGTTCATTTTATGGAACTGGACGGTACGACCAAAAATGAATTTATGAACTGTCTGATTCACGAACTGCAGCATACAGGTCAGCCTGAGACATAAACATTTCCTGTCAGAATGGAAAACTTCCGTTTTTTCGCATAATATTAAGTGGAGTACGTCTGTTGTCCGGAGGGTTCTGGCGGAAGGTCAGTGCCCATCAGATTCTCTTTTGCCGGGAGAAAGTGGCGGATGGCTAAACGCATTTGCATCGCCATTCTGGTCATGGGCTTCAGCGGCCTGGTGGCAGAGATCATCCTGCTCAGGGAGCTGCTGATCGTCTTTGCCGGCAACGAACTCAGTCTCGGTATTGTCCTCGCCAACTGGCTCATCCTTGAAGCCGCCGGCTGCTATCTTGCCGGCAGCAGGGCGGCGACCTCCCGCCGCAAACTCGAAACCTTTACCCTGATCACCCTGTTCTTCTCCCTGTTTCTGGTTGTTGCCGTCATTGCCACCCGCTTTCTCAAGGTTGTGCTGGGTGTTTCGATTGGAGAAAGCATTGGTTTTGTGCCGATGTTTTATTCTTCCTTTATCATCCTGCTACCCGTCAGCCTGCTGCACGGCGCCCTCTTTACCTATAGTTGCCGAATTTACGCCGACCATCGCGAAAACCTTCAGGAAGAGGAGGCATCCTCTACCGGTCAAGTCTATGTTTACGAAACCATCGGTACCATCGTCGGCGGGGTTGCCTGCACCTATTTGATTGTTCCTCACCTCGGGGCACTGCATACCTGCGTCTGGCTGGCCCTGCTCAATATTGTCGTCTGCATGATGATGTTGGCTTCGTCGCGTCATGATGATCGCATCGTAAAAACACTTTTCAGGTCTCTGGCAATTCTGGTCGTCATAGGGTCAGTTATCATTGTTACCGGTCAGGTAACTCGGCTGCATCAGTTTTCCATTGCCGGCCAATGGCAACAGCTTAATGTCGTTGAATACCGTAATTCGCCCTACGGCAATATTTCCGTCATTGAAAACGAGGGGCAGTATATTTATTTTCTTGACGGTGTCGCCACCATGATGGTCCCGATTCCGGACATCCCCTTTGTTGAAAAATTCATCAATGTCCCACTGCTTACTCATCCTGAGCCCAAAAGCATCCTGATCATCGGCGGCGGTGCCGGCGGCATCATCAATGAAGCTCTCAAACATCCGTCACTGACCCGGATTTATTACTCTGAGCAGGACCCTCTGCTGTTTGAGTTGCTGCGGCAATTTCCCACCGACCTGACCGAGGCGGAACTCAATGATCCCCGGGTCACGGTCAAATACAGCGATGGACGGCTGTTGTTGCAAACCAGCCCCGCCACTTATGATCTGATTTTTATTGGTGTTTCCGAGCCGGCGAGTCTGCAATCCAACCGTTATTTCACTCAGGAGTTTTTTTCCCTGGTCGGAAAGCGCCTGACCGCCGACGGTATTCTGGTTCTGGGGCTGCCGGGATCCATGACCTACCTGAATGATGAGCTGAAAAATCTGAACAGCACTATTTTTCATACGCTGGGTTCAATTTTTCCCCATGTCCGGGTCATTCCCGGCGAAGGGCAGAATCTTTTTCTGTCGTCGGCAGCAGCGGATGTCGTCACCATCAATGCAGAAAACCTCATACACCGCATGCTTGATCGCAACATCAGTGATGAGATCACGCTGCCCTGGCATATTGAACGCATGCTGCACCCCGGCTGGCAGCAATGGTTTGAAGAGTTCATTGCTGACAGCAGTACGCACATCAACCACGACTTCAAGCCGCGGGCGGTTTTTTACAGCATCAGCCATTGGAATGCGTTGCACTCGCCGGAATTTGGCCGAATGTTCAATCGGCTCGAAAAAACCTCCCTGAGCCAGGTTGCCGTGGTTCCTTTCGCTTTACTGCTGCTCTATCTGGTACTGCGCAGCAAGGCGAGTTCTCTGCGTCCGGGAATTCCCCTGGCCATTGTCTCGACCGGTTTCGCCGGCATGATGTTTACCCTGATGGTGATTTTTATTTTTCAGTCGATGTATGGCCACCTCTTCTCCTGGATCGGTCTGCTGGTTGCGGCCTTTATGGCCGGTGCTGCCGCTGGTGCCTACCTGATGACCAGCCTGCTTGGCCGTATGCGCCATCATCGACGGCTGTTTTATGGCATGGAGCTGGCAATTATCCTCTTTACCTTCGCCCTGCCCCTGATCTTTGTCGCTGCCAATCGCTGGGCCGAGAGTGAAATGGTTTTTGAATTGCTGCGCATCCTGTTTCTTGCCGTTGCTTTTATTGCCGGCCTCCTGGTCGGTGGTCAATTCCCCCTGGCGAATCGTCTGTATCTCGGAAACAGCTCCGATGTAAGCCGCACTGCGGCCTTGATCTACACCTCCGACCTGATCGGCGGCTGGCTTGGTGGTATCTGTGGAGCGGTGTTGCTGTTGCCGATTCTCGGCCTCTGGGGCGCCTGTCTGGTTGTGGGGATGTTTAAAATCGTCAGTTTTGTTATAATGGTGAGTGAGCCGACCTGTTTTTATCAGGAGGTAAGCCCATGAACACTTTATCTGACAGCAGCCGTAGAGGGTTTATTACCAATTCTGCCATGCTCTGTGCCCATCTCAGTTTGGCGCCTCTTTTTGTCAGCCTTTCCGGCGGCAATGCCCATGGCCGCACAACGGCCAATGGTTTTGAACCGGCCTATCTGACATTACATCAAACCGGCGAGCTCAAGAAGCGGGCAGAAAACCTTCAGCAGTTGATGGAAAGCTGCTCTTTATGCCCACGACAGTGCGGCGTCAACCGTCTCCAGGGCGAAACAGGTTTCTGTCGTTCTCCAGGCACAACCCTGGTTATTTCATCGGCTCACCCCCATTTTGGTGAGGAGCGCCCCCTGGTTGGCCACCGTGGCTCCGGCACCATCTTTTTTGCCCACTGCGGTTTACGCTGTGTTTTCTGCCAGAATTGGGAAATCAGTCACATGGGCAGAGGCAACAGGAACGCCGAAGAACAACTGGCCGACATGATGCTGCAGTTGCAACAACGGGGCTGCCACAATATCAATCTGGTCAGCCCTTCCCATTATTCCGCCGCCATCCTTGCCGCCCTTGACATTGCTGCCGGAAAAGGACTGCGACTGCCCATCGTTTACAACACCTGCGGCTGGGAACGGCTGGAGATATTGCAGGTGCTTGACGGCATCGTTGATATCTACCTGCCCGATTTCAAGTTCTGGGATCCTGATATCGCAATCAAATATTCAGCAGACGCCGATGATTATCCCGATGTAACCCGTGCCGCCATCCTCGAGATGCAGCGCCAGGTCGGTGTCGCCAGGCCCAACAACAGCGGTGTAATGGAAAGAGGTTTGATGATCCGCCATCTGGTCATGCCCAACAACAAGGGTGGATCGGTGGACATCATCAACTGGATTGCCGCCAACCTGCCCCATGACACCTATGTCAACATCATGGCCCAGTATACCCCTCATTTCAGGGCTTTTGATTTCCCGGAGATTTCAAGACGGATCAGCTCGGAAGAATACCGCGCTGTTGTCGATACTGCCAAGTCTGCCGGTCTCACCAATCTCGATGTTCAGGGGCACTGGTGGCTGCGGCGCTGAACATCCCTGACCAACGGAAATGTCTGCGATGATGGCCCATCCGAATAGCGACGCGGAGTTTCTCGCGTCCCTGATCCGGCGAGCTGACCGGATCGTCGCCCTGACCGGCGCCGGTCTGTCAACAGCGGCCGGCATCCCGGACTTTCGCGGACCCCAGGGGCTGTATGTAACCCGGCGTTATGACCCGGAAAAAACTTTTGAGATCGACTGGTTTTTGCGCCAACCCGACTATTTTTATGCCTTTGCCGCCGATTTTATCGCGCTTCTCGCCCGCATTCGCCCGACCTTTTCCCACTATTTTCTCGCCGCTCTGGAACAAACCGGCAAGCTGGCCGCCGTGGTCACTCAGAACATCGACATGCTCCATCAGACCGCGGGTAACCGCCGGGTCATTGAAATCCACGGCTCGCCGGCATCGGCGACCTGTTGTTCCTGTTGCGAGCAGCTCACCGCCCTTGATCTCTGCTGGTGGCAGCAGGCCATGACACAAAACCCGGGCACCCAGGTGGTGCGTTGCAGTGACTGCGCCGGGCTGTTAAAGCCTGATATCGTCTTTTACGGCGAACCGGTGCAGCGCATGGCCACAGCTGAAGCCGCGGTCGCAGACTGTGATCTGCTGCTGGTGCTGGGCACATCCCTGACGGTTTACCCGGCGGCCCTGTTGCCTGAGGCCACCACTGCGCCGGTCATCGCTGTATCACAAGGAGATATTGCCCTTGATCCAGCCCCCCACCGTTATCGCTTTAATACTGATCTCGACCATTTCTGTCGAACCATGGCAAAACACCTGAATCTGACCGTCGTAACAGATTGATATTTCGATACCAACCCGCTCAGGTTTAAATCCCTTTGCTTTGTCTTTCACCACAATCAGTGAGGATCACCGATGCTAAAAGAACTTCAGGAACTTAATCTGCAAATTAACAGCCGCAAGCTCACGACGGCTCTGATCATCCTGCTGGTTGTGGCCGTTTCCTGGTCCGGTTATGTCGATCGTCAGACGGAAAATTACGTCAATCAGGCAACGATTCAGGCACTTGCCGCTTTTGCCACCGCCAGGGTGCTGAATGCCGGCATCACCGTTGCCAAATCTGTTCAGGTTGGTGCGGTGGTCAGCGTGCAGCCTCTGGAAATTCTTGATCCGGTCCATGATCTGGTGGAGCAATACTCAGCGATCATGAAGCTGGCCATCGGCTCTCTGGTTATTCAGAAAGTGCTGCTTGAAATAGTGGCAACAGGATTTTTCAAAATTCTGTTGACCTTGCTGGCCCTTCTGCTATTGGCAAGCCTGTTTGTCGGCAGTATCAACCACTCGACCCTGATGTTCAAGCTTTTTGCCCTGGCTTGCCTGGTCAGGTTCCTGCTGATCCTGGCGGTAGGCCTGAACGGTCTGGTCGATACTATCTATGTCAACAACAAAACCCAACAGAATATGGTGGAGCTGGAAATCCTGTCGCGGGAAGTGGACGCTCTGACAATCAGCGGTGATAGTGATGACAGATCCTGGTATGCCGGCATTACCTCAAGGTTTTCTGCGGCAAAGGATCTGATCAACCTCGAAAACCTGAAAAATAAAGTCGAGGTTGCCGTACCGGCCATGCTGAATCTGATGGCCCTGTTTATCCTCAAGACCTTGATCCTGCCCCTGATGTTCTTATGGCTGCTGCTCCGCGGGTTTCGCGTTATCTGGGGGGTGAACTTTGGCAATGTCAGTTCTTCGGTAACGGTTTAACTTTCCGTGACTTTCCTTGTTTTCCGTGGATCAAGCCTTCTTCAGGATGACCTCTTTGCTAGCGACGACTTTGCGCGAATGGAGAGGACATTGCCAAAGCTTCCATCCCACAGCCCCTGGAAGAATTGTTTGGCATTTTTGCCCATCGCGCGATTGTCATACCCTCCTTCCTGAATCACCAGGGTCGGCAGACCAAGGCCTCCCAGTTTTTTCCCGTTTGCGAAAAAATCAGCGGGCTTCAAACTCCAGGTGCCGGTCGGGTCGCCGTTTGCCGTGTCAAGCCCCAGGGCGATCACCAGAAAGGTTGGTTTAAAGCGCGCAATTCTGCGCAGCGCTTTGTCTAAAGCGGTGGCATAGCCTGCCCCATCCAGCTGTTCAGGCAAGGGTATATTCATATTGAAACCTTTGCCTTCCCCTTCACCGGTTTCATCCTCAAAACCATTAAAATAGGGATAAGCAAAACGCGGATGCCCGTGGAGCGAGATTGTCAGAACATCACTGCGGTGGTAAAAAATATTTTGCGTCCCGTTGCCGTGATGGTAATCGATATCAATAATCGCGACTTTCCCCTGGCTGCAAAGCTCCTGTGCCGCCAAGGCGGCATTGTTGAAATAACAAAACCCGCCAAAGGCGCGGTGCTCAGCGTGGTGCCCCGGAGGACGAACCAGAGCATAAGACAGGTGCTGCCCGGCAAGCGCCAGCCGTGCCGCAGTCATGGCGCAGTCGGCTGCCCGTTTGGCCGCAGGATAAGCATTGTGGGTCAAGGGAGTGAAAGTATCGATGCAGTAATATCCCGCTTTGACCGCTTTTTCCCTGGGCGGGCGCGTCGCATTGCGAATCGGGAAAACATAGGGATACAGCGCTTTTTTCTCCGGTAAGCCGGAGCACATCAATTTCAGATAATCAACAAAGTCCGCGGCATGAATCTTTTTCAAGTGATGCATGGCAAAGCGCCTGACCTGGGCGCGATAAAAAAGCCCGGTGGGCTCAATTTCCTTTAAAATGGAACGGATTCGCACCGGCGATTCAACATAGCCGCGCTCGCGGATGTGATGGATATCATGCTGGTCGTTGATGATCAGGGCAATCTGCCGATCGGCAACCGGCTTGGTAAGACACTTTGCTGTCGGAGTGGGTTTTTTAAGATAGCGAAAGTCCCGCAGTCGGACGGGATCTTCTATGAACGAGTTGACAACCATATCAATATAGGTCTGGGGACAAAGATGGGCATACTTGCGTTCCAGAATCGCCCGGACAATTTTTTTAACCTGTTGTCGTGACAGTTCCGATGTTTCCCCCAGGTCGTCGAAAACCAGGTAGGGTGGATTATCGTCCCCTTCCTTGACCGGCGTCTCGTAAGCACTGCCGATCACCGGACGTGCACCGTACTGCTCATAAAATTTCAACCGCGCTTTGTTCTGCGCCAATATTGAGGGATCGCGGCAGAGCAATGGGTCGTCGGGCAGGCATTCCATGAAAATCCCGATGACACCCAGGGCGCGCGCTTCATTTCTGATGCGCTCATACAGAGCGCCGCCGATCCCCCGACCCGTCATTTTTTCTGCAGCGGAGACATACTCCAGATAACAGAAGTTCAGATCGGCGGCGTGTAGCAGCAAGGCAAAGCCCTTGACATCTCCTTTGCTTCCTTCAGCAACCGAGAGAATGGAGCGAAAACGATATTTCATAGGATTAGTCAGTTGATCCGGCAATTTTCTGATATCTTTTTGAGCCAAATCTGGAAATTGTCCCTTCAGAATCGTTTGAACCTGGGAAATGGCCTGTTGATTGACCGGTAATACGGTATCGTAGATACAACGGATACGAAACATGGCTCAGCCTTTGACAGCACAGGTAAGAGTTGAAGGTTTTTTCAGGAAGGTCACCTTCCGATTGTTATTTAACCATAAATTTTGCGGGACGTAGTCAGGATAAATCTATTATCACAAAACACCATGTTCCCTATGTGGCCAAAGGGGAAAAAGCATATCTACATAGTGCCAATCATCATCTTTTTTAACCAATAACCGCCATGAAACCTGCTATACTTGGGGTCTATACTGCACAAGATAGCCCTTTATCGTCCCTGTTCAACTTTTCTTTATGAGGAGCCCCGCCATGACCGAGAACGGATCGCAACAGCAACATCAGGAAGAGATCAGCCTGTACGCGAAGATTGTCTCGCGAACCGAAGAGTTGATGGACAGTGGACGGAAAAACCTGGATGAAGCCCTCAAGAAAGCCAGTGAAGATTTAACTTCGGCAGGTGACTTCACCCGTGAGCAGTCTGAGCGGATTACCGGCTACGTTAAACGCGATCTTGGCCACGCTGCCGACCATCTCAGCAAAACGACGGAAACCATCAAAGGCGCCGTCACTCCCCAGCGACTCGCGGCCGGTGCCCAGAGCCTGTTCGCCAGAATCCTGACAACCACATCGGAACAACTCAAGGAGTGGGCCCAAAAGGCGGAAAGTCAACTTGAATTCAAAACCGGCGAAATTACCAGTCCGGGAACCCTGACCTGCAAAAACTGTCAGGA
>SLDV01000072.1 GCA_007125165.1 Geobacteraceae bacterium
CCGCGGCAGAAGACCGTAGGTCAGAACACCACAGACCAGAAACGGCCACCAGGAGGTAAGCCCTTCACGGGTCAGGCGCCAGTTGCCCTCAATCAGAATAATCTTGCTGCCGATGATCTGATCGAGACCGGGATAGGCCCACTCCTGCGGCAGCAACCATGCCCAGGGCAGGGCAATCCAGCGGACCAGTTCGGCAAGAAAAGCATCGGTCAAGGGCAGGGTCGATTGCCAGCCGAAAGCGATATCGGTAAAACTGACCTTGGCCAGCAGGGTCAACAACACCCCCAGATTAAAGCCGCTAGCGCCGATCTGAAGCAGGATAAAGGCCGGCCATAACAGCAGATTGCCGTAGATGTGCCGGAGCTGCCGCAGGCTGCCCGTCACGGCTTGCAGATCAAGGCGTCGGGTTGCTGCCAGATGTTTTTGCGATCGTTTGAAGAGGGAGGTAAAGAGCCGGGCCAGGGTACGGGACAGCATCGAATAAAGGACAGATGATGGCAGATCAACACGACGCAGCAGGCGATAGCCGAAAAGCATCAAGTGGAAGATCAGCAACAACAATTGCATGAGGATAAAAAAGGCAAAAAATCCGGATACGTTGACCGGGGTGGTGCCGTCATAACGGAGAAAGGAGGTTGCCAGACCAATGCCAACCAGCAGGCTGATCAGAAAAAGCAGCACCGCACTTAAGGTGGTGGTTTCCCGCCAAATCGCTCCCGGCAGGGTCCGTTGCTGTTGCCGGTATTCCCGGCGCTGTGCCGCCAGCCAATGGGAAGCCAGCTCCCTTGTTGTTGACCCGGCTTTTAACGCCGGTTCCGAGGCAATGAAAATGGCCCGGTCACGCCGGCGGATGTCGTCATCGTCCCCTTGTTCAAGATGCGGCTCATCGCGCTTGAAGAGGAATTCGATGTCGAGGATGTCCGGCAGTGTAAGGGGTGGTTTCATTGACGGTAGCGGTGCCTGTGTAAAATAGTGTTAAAATGAGTATATCATTTCTGCTCGGAGAACAGACGTCGAGGCAGAGGGATCATAGCAAAAAACAGTCCGCTATAACAGCATGTTGCTTCATCTCTTGGTCCAGGAGGTAACCAATGAATGATCTGCTTAACCATCCGTTGATTTCACAACGCTATTTTTTCCCGCGTCGTGGGCGTTTGCCTGAGCCATTTATGGTTGCGGTCGATGGGGCTCAGCTCGCCTGCTATTACCATGAAGTTGATCCGCAAGCCAAAACCCTGGTGCATTTTCACGGCAATGGCGAAATTGTCGATGACTGGCTAGGCGGCTTTGTCGAGGCGGTTGCTGGGGCCGGTTGCAACTGTTTTCTGGCCGAGTATCGCGGTTACGGTTCATCGACCGGAGATCCCGATTTGGGAACGATGCTTGAGGATGTGAACGCTACCATTGCCGCGCTAGAGCGCCCGGCAACAGAGCTGATTATCTTCGGGCGTAGCGTCGGCGCCATTTTTGCCCTTGAGGCGATCCGCCTCTTCCCGCAGGTTGCCGGGCTGGTGATCGAGAGTGGCATCGCCGATGTGCGCGAACGCTTGCTGTTGCGGGTTCATCCGCAGGAGCTGGGCGTCAGTCTGGCGGAATTTGACGTGGTTGTTGATGGTTATCTCAATCACCAGCGTAAAATGGCCGCTTACCCGGGTCCGGTGTTGATCATGCACACCCGTAACGATGGGTTGGTGAGCTCCCGACATGCGGAAAAACTCTATGAATGGGCAGTGGGGCGTAAGGAATTGAAGATTTTCGCTGATGGTGATCACAACGACATCATGTTTGTCAACGCGCAGGATTATTTCTCGGCGGTGCACCGTTTTGTCACTTCACTGTGAACTTCTGGAGCGCAATAAGTGAGATTTTCTTTAACTTACCGATGAGCCGATGTTCAGGACGTTTCCAAGCTCATCCAGATCGAAGGGCTTTGCCAGCACAGCGTAGAAACGGTAGTCTCTGTATCTGGACATGATGGGATCCTGGGAATAACCACTTGAAACGACGATGCGGGCATCAGGATCAAGGGCAAGAATTTCATCTGCGGCCTCCTTACCACCCTTGCCGCCGGGCACAGTCAGATCCAATATGGACAGGCAGATGGGATCTCCCATGTCAAGATGCTCTTGATAGATACGGATCGCTTCTTCTCCGTCAGCAGCCGCTACCGACTGCAGGTCAAATTCTTCGAGCATCAGGCAGATGGTGTGTCGCACCGCTTCTTCATCATCCATTACCAGCACTTTTCCCTTGAGCTGGTCACTCATCCGTTGGACTGCTGTTTCGGTGGATGATTCCAGCTCTTTAGACGCTGCCGGCAGGTAGATGCTGAACGAGGTTCCTTCTCCCGGCACTGAATCAACCTGTATGTGGCCGTCATGCCTGGTGACGATAGAATGAACAATAGACAGCCCCAAACCGCTCCCCTGAGACTTAGTGGAAAAGTAAGGATCGAAGACCTTGTCGATAACCTCTGGTGAAATACCTTGTCCCTGATCGGTAATCTTCACAGCGACATATTGTTTGTCAGCATCAAGAGGCGTAACGGATATGGCCTCCGGATCCGTATTATTGCAGTATACATCTATGGTTCCCGCCGTAGGCATCGCCTGAACGGCATTGATGATCAGGTTCTGGATGACCTGGCTGAACTGGTTTTTGTCGATATCCACCAGATGCAGATTGTCAGCAAAATGGTAGCGGCATTTAATGTCGCTGCCGTGAAGAATAAAATCGGCAGAATCTTTAATAATTTCAGATAAGTCGGAGGTTTTTTTGATCGGTTGTCCACCCTTGGCAAAGGTGAGCAGTTGCCTGGTCAGATCACGAGCCCGCTGAGAGGCCTTGAAAGCGTCCTCCAGGCGCTTGCGGGTTTTTTCTTCCAGATTGGAGTCGAGCAGGGATAGATCGATATTACCGAGAATGGCTGAGAGCATATTGTTGAAATCGTGGGCGATACCGCCGGCCAGCAGGCCGATGGATTCTATCTTTCTGGCTTTTTCAAGCTCTCTCTCGAGACGATACTGGTCGGTCACATCACGGAACACCAGAACCACACCAATGGTATCCCCGTTGCTGGTAATAATGGGCGCGCCACTGTCAGCGATACTGCGTTTTTCTCCATCGCGGGATATCAATGCCGTATGATTTGCCAGGCCAACAATCTGTCCTGAGCTCAGGACTTTTTCCACCGGACTCTCGCACAGCTCGCCGGTTTGCTCATTGATGATATGGAAGACCTCAGCGAGGGGCCGACCGGTCGCTTCATTGCTTTTCCAGCCGGTAAGCTGTTCAGCGATCGGGTTCATCAGGATCACGCAACCATTGATGTCTGTAGTAATGACCGCATCGCCGATGCTGTTGAGGGTGACGGCAAGACGCTCTTTTTCCGCTGCAAGGGCGTGCTCAGAGTCTTTTTTGTCAGTGATGTCGGTAGCCACTTCAAGGCGCACGATCCGCCCGTCGACCCAGTTGATGGCGCGATCCATAAGGTAGTACCAACGGTTGTTCCTGGTGTTATGAAACTCCCAGGTATGGATCCCGGTCGGTTGGCCTTCAGTGTCAACCAATAGACTATTGGTACAAAAAGGACAGGGCCCTGTTTGTCCTGACTGAATTGCCTGCCAGCATATCTGACCGGTAACATCACCAAAGTTTTTTTTGCCATAACGATTGATAAAGAGTATTTCATAAGTCTGCATGTCGGCGACGTAGACCAGGGCGTCGAGGCTGTCCATGATCAGGCGGAAGCGGGCTTCACTGTCACTCAAGGTTCGTCGATTTGTTTCGAGGGTTGTCGCCATGTCGTAGAAGGCGTTGTGCAGTGTAGCTATTTCGGTCGGAGCAACGTACCCGGAGGGGCGCTCAGGGAGAACTCCAGCGACGAGGTTACGCGTTGAATCAGCAAGATTCTTGATCGGCGTCACCAGAGTAATGCGCCCGATTCGCCAGGCCAGGATCAGCGTTACCATCAGGGCTGCAATCAGCAGAAAGAGGTTGCGGGTCAGAATGGTATTGGCGGATTGAAGGATTTCTGCCTCAGGAATGCCTGCCCACACGTAGGCGTAAGGGGGTGTGTCAGGATTCAGAATGACTGGTTCGAAGGCGATGACCCGATGAATGCCATCTGATCCCGTTCCTTTGAATAACCGACTTTCCTTTGCCGCAAAGGCCTTATCCCAGGTATCTTTCAATATGGGTTGTCCGATCGGATTGGTATCCGGCCGTTCAGGTGCATAAAAAAGGCGAATCCCCTGATGATCAGTGACGGCGATAACAGATTTTTCCGAAAGCTGGGGAACGTCCTGCAGGGCGGAAAAACGGGAAAGATTAACGGCAGCGGTTAGTACTCCACGTATATTTCCATCCGCGTTTCTGACCGGGTAAGCAAAAGCTAAAGCCGGCTCGGCTGTTCCAACCCGCGAAATAATAAATTCACCGACGGCGAAATCATCGCAGGCAACAGCCTGACGAAAGTGTTTGCGGTCGGCAAGATTTGTTTGGTCAAAAGGGAGGCCCGAAGCCAGCACCTCGCCGTCCAGGTCGGTCAGGGTGAAGTTCTGGAATTCGGGATTCTGCTGAATCAATGCGCTGAATATTATTTCTCCGGCGGCGAGATCAAAAGACCGAATTTCGGGCAGCAATGCCAGTGTCGAAAGGATAGTGCGGCTGGAGTTGACAAGGTCCTGCTGCGTCTGAACCATGCTGCGGGTGAGAAGCTGTACATTCCTTTCAGCTTCTTTAATGGCGTTGTTCCGCTGCTCAAGTCCGGTAAAGATTAAAATGGAAAAAGCCGGAATCAGTGCCACGATGAGGAGCATAGCAAGATTTCTGCCGATGGATCCTTTAAGCCAACACTTCATAAAAAAAGCCCCTCGGTAGGGTTGGTGGTGCGCAGACTTGTCATTTGTTGACGAATTTTCACATTCTAGCAGGATCTTAAGGCTTTACCAATTGATTATTGTGTTGATTTAATGCTTCAGTGAAAAAACAGTTAAAAACCGGCATTGATCGTCATTCCCGCGCAGACGGGAATTCAGAATTTTTTCACGCTGTAACAGCATGAATTCCTGATAAAAGCACTCGGGGATGACAGGCTTTTTATCCACCGACCTCAATAATGCTTGCTGTGTTAATGCCTGTACGGTTATATTTATAAGATTCAACTAATATTGCGGCGTGAGAGTATGTCACAAGATCTCTTTTTTATTGTTGTTCAACAGTACCCGCAACCGCCGCAGCGGTTTGACGATTTTCTGCGCCTGTTGTTTGATCGCCATCAGCTCGATATGTTCCAGTCGCGCCAACGTCTGCTGGGACGCAGCCTGGCACGACTTGTCCAGGGACCACGCGATGAGATGGAAAAGATTTCAGCAACTCTTGGTGAGACCGATTGTATTCACTGGCTGATCAGTCCAGAAAAAGTAGCCTTTGTCCCGCAACGCATTTACGGACTGGAAGTTTCAGGGAAAAGTGTCACTTTCGCCTGCCGCGATCAGCAGGTAACATTCCCCGCAGAAGGAACCGTTCTGGCTGTGCTGGCTGACGTGTCTGCCGGGTTGGCGGAGAAGCTGATGGGAAGAATGCTTGCCAGCAACGCCTATCGGGGGCGGGAGGCCGTTCGTCACGAGGATCAGCAGCAGATTTTTACCATGATCCTGCAGGGGCAGCCGGTTCTGGATTTTTACCGGCTTGATGAAGATAAAAAAGTAACGGCAGCGGTCCGGGTCTTTCCAGGTCGTTTTAATCCTCAGGGGCTTGGTGACTCCGGTACTCTTAGCAGCCGTAAAAATCTTGAAGTATTGCTGAAGCTGATGGAAGAAGGGGCCGGCGCTTTTCAGCTCCATACTGATCTGGGTCTGGCTATGTTGCCCGGTTGCCAACTTCGTCGTGCTGATAAAAATGACCAGGACGCACTGAAGCATAATCTTAATTGCATGTCCCGCTATGGTTGGCTGATGGTCGATCTCTGGCGCCAGGGCTCTTTGCCGCGCGAGTCCGAAAGGGGGGCGGGGGTGCCTGAACCGGGTTTGCTGGACACTCTTTTAGCGACACCACTAATGGCTGCAGGAGAATTGAGTAGCGAGACGGACGTGCGATTTCCTTTAAGAGATGAGATCGCTGCAGCTGTGCAAAACGGCGGAGCAGAATCCAGCGGCAGAGAAAAAGCTGCCGACCAGCCAAAGATCAGGGTGCCGATTCTTTCCTCTCCTCCACCCAAAGCTGCAACTGGCTGGTCGTCGCGGCGAATCTGGCCACTTGCTGCTTTTGTCGGCGGATTCTTTCTTTTTATTCTTCTGTTGCTGGCAGACCGTAGCGATCTGGTCGATCAGATCGCCTATCACAGTATTGCCTCTGGTGCCGTGCCGTTTGTCCTGGCAATATTGTCTTTCTGGTACGGATTTTACCATCTGCGCATCAAGCGCAAGATCGAAAATACTCCCACCAGCCGCATTCGTTCCATTGCTATGGGGATGGTCGAAGTCAAGGGGCGGGCAATCCGCAAATATGCCCTGGTAGCACCCATGTCTCACACCCCCTGCGTTTACTACCGCCTGACTCGTTATCGAAAAGATAAAAACGATCGTTGGCGGGTGATCAGTGTGACCGGCAGTGAAAATGTGTCTTTTTTTGTCGAAGACGGCACCGGAAGGGTTGAGGTCAATCCAGCCGGTGGACGTATCCGTGCCGGTACTCGCCAGGAAGGTTTCCCCGGTCAGGTCGGACTGACCCGTTTTGCCAGCGACCGTTCGGAAAAGTGGCGTGAAGATACCATTGTTGAGGGCACCTTGCTTTATGTTCTCGGTTTTGCCTCGACCAGACAGGAGCAGGGAGAGACTTTACGGGAACAGGTACAACGAGTGTTACGCGATCTCAAGAGTGATCCACAACGACTTAAAAAATTCGATCTGGATGGTGATGGTAAAATCTGTGTTGATGAATGGGATACTGCCCGTGCTCAGGTGGAAAAGGAGGTGCTGCATGAGCGTATATCGCAAAGAAACCAGCGCCGCCGTCGACAGGAGGAGCACATTGTCATCGGTCGGCAGAAAGGGCGACCTCTGATCATTGCCGAAACCCACTCCGAGACTCATCTGACCGGACAATATCGTAATATCGCCATTGGTCTGCTAGTGTTAAGTGCCGCCTTGACGGGTGTATCCATCTACCTGCTGATCAACTACTGGATGGTGTTATAGTAGGGGCAGGGCTTCCCTGCACTGTCGCAATTCAACATTGAAATGTAGGGACGGGGTTTCCCCGCCCTGGATACTAAAAAAGGAGATTGACCATGACCGGTTGGATAACGTTGGGAATTCTGCTGTTGCTGTTGCTGGGAACAATTATTTATACCATCATCATCTATAACGGCTTCATTGCCCTGAAAAACACCATCAGTCAGGACTGGAGCAATATCGATGTGTTGCTGAAACAACGCTTCGATGAGTTGCCCAAGCTGATTAAGGTCTGTGAAGGGTACATGCAGCACGAACAGCGAACCCTCGAAGCGGTGATCAAGGCCCGCTCAATGGTCAACTCGGCGCGTACCGAAGAACAGCAGTTGCAGGCACAAAACATGCTCACCGATACGTTGAAATCTCTGTTCATGGTGGTGGAGCGTTACCCCGAGCTCAAGGCCGATGCGGGTTTTCGCCAACTCAGCTACCGGATTACCGAAATCGAAGATCAGATTGCCGATCGGCGCGAACTTTATAATGCCTCAGTGACCATATACAACACCCGCTTGCGCCAGTTTCCTGACGTGGTTGTTGCCAATATGTTCAAGTTCCAGCCGAGCACCCTGTGGACCATTGATCCCGAACATCGTCAGGACGTCACCGTAAGCTTTGCGACGGGCTGAAAGGGCAAGATTATCAGAGTATGAACTTATCCCCTCTACCTGTGGGAGAGGGCTAGGGTGAGGGGGAAGGTTATTGATTTAAAGTTTCTGCTCGGTTCAGCCGAAAAGCACAAGGACGACCGGTTTATGGTCCGGACTTATCGATTTTTTCATCCATCAGGCAGAGTATAACAGGACGTTTTTCATGGCATTAGACTACTACAGATTGCTTGGCATTCCTCCGGATGCAGATCAGCATCGGATTAGAAGTGCCTACCGCAGTCTGGCCAAGCGTTGCCATCCAGATACCAACCACGGATCTGACGCCGCTGCCGAACTCTTCCGGCAGATCAACAATGCCTATCGGATCCTGTCCGACCCGGCGCGGCGGGCACGTTACGATGAAGAGCTGGCCAAGGGTACCCATAATAAACCTGCGAGTGCCCCGGTCAAACCAGCATCAAATCTTGATCCCGCACAAAAATTCAGCCGCTTCGTCAACTCACTTCTTGAGGCCATTTTTGCTCCGGAGCAGGTGCCGTCTGCGCCAGCATCACCTCGTCCGGTTACCGCCAAACCAAACAAAACTCCCTCTTTCAACTTTTTTTATCACCGCGCCCTGGAAAAGCAAAAATCCCAGTATCGCCGCGGCAGCGACGGGGTTTTTCGCAAAGTGCCGCGCAAGAAGCCGCCTGTCTAAACAACCTTTCTACTTACTGACCCGGTGTATAAATATCTGATTCCTGCGTTGGTGTAGGGGCGCGGTTTCCGCGCCCAGGGCGGGGGAACCCCGCCCCTTGTACATTTAAATGTTTGTCCACCACAGCAATAAAATCTTACTCCGACCCATCAGTTCGATTTGCGCTGTGCCCCCAATTGCGGCTATGATTTTTTATTAAATGACTAAACCACAACAGGAGTTTTTTATGGAAGATGAATTGGCACAATTAAAGATGTGTGAACTCAAGGCCAAAGGGCTGATGGAAGAGATGGATCGCCGCTCAAACAAACCGACTGTCGTCTGCGGCAAGTGTGGAGTCAAGGCTAACGAGGCCGAGTACTTACATAATCCTCGCCCACTGGCAAAAAAGTTTTCCGACAATCTGTGGGGCTGATGATGCAGGATTATCTTGATTTTTTTCGAAACAATGATCATTTTGCCCGACATTGTGGCTTCGAATTGCTCGAGGTGAAGCCGGGTAGCGCTAAAGCAAAAATGGTGATTCAGCCGTTTCACTATAACGGCGCCAAAACCGTTCACGGCGGCGCTCTTTTTGCCCTGGCCGATTTCGTTTTTGCTGCGGCGGTGAACAGTCGCGGGCAACTGGCATTGGCGATCAATACCAGCATGGCCTTTATCAACGCCGCTCTTGGCGGAACTCTCGTCGCTACGGCGCAAGAGGTTTCCTGCAATCGGCGACTTGGAGTCTATCAGGTCGATATTCATGATGAGCAGGGACAACTGATCGCCCAGTTTCAGGGGACGGCATATCGCAAAAGCGAATCGCTGTTCACGGCGGCTGAACCCCGTCATTAATATTCCTTTTCTTTTTTGGCCACTTTGGTTTAACTGATTTTGCTTGCGAACAACCTGGATCCTGCGACTGCGCGCAGGATGACACAAGCATCTTCATTTTGAATTCTGCATAGCAAAGATTGTCATTCTGGGCGGAGCGAAGCCCAGCCGCAGAATCCAGCGGCTCTCATTTGGTTTGATGTAGTCAAATTGACAACTAATTTTTTTATAGGAGTTTTCCAGTTTATGATCGAAGCAAGTGATTTTCGCCGTGGTGTGATTTTTCAACATGATGCCGCTCCCTGTCTGGTTATTGATGTCAGCTTCCAGTCGCCGACAGCGCGCGGCGGCAATACCCTGGTCAAAACCAAATATCGTAATCTGTTGACCGGTCAGGTGTTGAGTGGTTCATTCAAGTCGGGTGATCGTTTTGACGCGGCTGACTTTTCCCGCCGCAAGGGCCAGTTTCTCTATGCTACCGGTGACCATGGCGTGTTTATGGATAACGAAAACTTCGAGCAGTATGAGCTGGGCGGCGATATCTATGAGGATAATCGCGGTTATCTGCTCGAAGGGGCTGAAGTGACCCTCGGTATCTATAACGATCAGGTGGTGACGATCGATGTGCCACAGGTCGTAGAACTGCAGGTGACCGAAACGGCGCCGGCGATCCGCAATGCGACCGCGACAGCGCAAACCAAAGAGGCGATTCTTGAAACCGGGATCAGCGTTCAGGTGCCCGGATATCTGGAAGCGGGGGAAAAAATCAAGGTAGATACGCGCGAGTGCCGGTTCGTTTCCCGAGCTTAATTGTCATGATTGACCTGGAGCAGATCAGAACAGGGCTTGCAGCCCATCAGCCGCAGTTGCTGACCCAGCAGGATTTCCCCCGGGCGGCGGTTGCCATGCTGTTACGGGAGCAGGCCGGAGAAGTGGAAGTTCTTTTTATCCGTCGAGCCGAGCATGAACTTGATCCCTGGTCGGGCGATCTGGCATTTCCCGGTGGGCGGGTCGATGAGACGGATGCCGGTGCGCGTGCGGCAGCCGAACGGGAAACCCGCGAAGAAATAGGTCTGGAGCTTTTCCCACAGCATTACCTTGGCCGCAGTGACGACCTGGCCGGGGCCTATCTGTCGATTCACATTGCCTGCTTTGTCTATCAGCTTGAAAATGATGTGGAATTTTGCCTCAATGGTGAGGTGGTTGATCTGTTCTGGGTGCCGTTTCGCACCCTGCTTGATCCCCAGCGCAACCGCCTGCATGAGTTTCACTATCGCGGCGCCGGGCGCCGCCATCCGGTGATCGAGCTACCTGAGTGGAGCAATCGCCCCCTGTGGGGCATTACCTATCGCCTGTTGCAGAATTTTCTCGGGCGCTTCGATCTTTCCTTCCGCCACCCCGAACACTTCTGATGACATATTACCCACGCCGGCGGCAGATGTTGACACTGCTGCCATTAGTCTGCTTGGCCAGTTTTTTCATTTCGGTGCAGGCGTCGACCATCTCCAGGACGCTGTTAAAGCGCCGCACCGCCAGATCAATACCCCCCATACTCAAATTTGCCAGGGGAAAGAGTTGCTCAACTCCTTCACGGTTAGCGGTCAATATGTGTCCGCGATGGCGGTCCTCAGGGGAATAGAATTCAGGGATGCCCAGATCGATACGTCGTAAAATATCATCAGTAACTCGCGTTGCGACACTTGAAGGCAGGGCAATCACAAAATCATCACCACCGATGTGACCGAGAAAAGCATTGCCGCAACCGGCAGCGTGCAGGGCAACACGGATGACGTTGGCGGTAAAGATGATCATGTCATCGCCACGGGCAAAGCCGTAGATGTCATTGTAAGGCTTGAAATGATCGAGGTCGGCATAGATAACGCAGTACTCTTCATTGCTGTGCAACAATCGTTCAAGTTCCTGATGAATGCTGTTGTTACCCGGCAGCCCGGTATTGGGGTTGGCATCGAGGGCCAGGGTATTGAGGCGTTTAAGTTCGGCCAGGGCGGCGCTGAGCTTTAACTGGTTTTTGACCCGCGCCTTGACCGAAGGGGCGGTATAGGGACGAGCAATGTAATCGGAGGCACCGGACTCAAAGGCCTTTTCTTCCTGTTGGGGAGAAGCTTGCGGTGCAATAAAGATGACGGGGAGGTGGGCGATTTTCTCATCATGTCGTAATCTGCGACAGAGCTGGAAAGGATCTTCTCCCGGCAAGCGGGTGTCCAGCAGCAGCAGATCGATGGACTGTTGGTTGAACAGAGCTAAAAGCTGATCGCTGGAACTTGCGGTAACAACATGATAACGATCCTTCAATGTGCCGATTAAACTGGCGACTCCCATCAGGTCTGCGTCAGCGATCAGGATTCGGGGGCGGCTGGTGGTGGGCATGATTTTCCTCTTAGCTGGTTTTCGTCCGCTAGCGTTCCTTTTCTGCCGTGGTGGGGTGAATCTGCAGATGCTCGAGCAGATGATCCTCATTACGTAAGCAGACAGCGCCTTGTTGTCGCAATTGTTCGATTTTGCGCCAGGCGCGATCGCCGGTAAAGTCATTTTTTTGCTGTGGATCAATCAGGTAGACAGATTTGTCCATTTCCTGTGCAGCCAATGCCAGATCCAGACAGTCAATATTTCCTTCCCCCCACCAGTTGGTTGCAACCACGCAGATATCGGCTGTCGCTATCTGCTCACGTGCTTGTTCCAGAACCGTTGGGGAATAAGGGCGAAAAGGGAGCTCCTCGATAGTTTGAATTCCCAGAGCCAGCGCTGTTGTGTGATCGGAATCCCCCTGATTGAGGGGGCCGCAACTGAGCTCGGCCTGCGCCAGATGCAGCCGCCGCAGCAGAGTCCGGCCGCTACCACCGCCACAGAACAAGTGGATTTTCAGGTGTTTAAGCTGACTGGTCCTGGTGTTGATCAGTGGTGTGATCTGGGGGGTGCCGGTATAGGGGTTGGTTTCAACACGCAAGTCGACGCGGAATAACTGGTGCAGATTGGCGGCGGTCATCACCTGCTGTGGTGTCCCCAGGGCAACAATTTCGCCGTGGCTCGAGAGCATCAGAATCCGCTGGGAAATCGC
>SLDV01000090.1 GCA_007125165.1 Geobacteraceae bacterium
CCGCCACAGGAGATGACCGCCATGTCGGCTGCCGCTTCGACCGGTACGCTGTAGAGGGAGCGCACCAGTTCACAGCCGGCCAGATGCGCCTGCTCAAGTTCGCCACAGAAGACGGCGACAATCTCCTTGTTTGGTCCCAGCACCGTATTGAGAAGAAAGTCAGGCTTGACCCGCCGGGCCGCCTGCAGCAGGTTGTGATGGACGGGATTACCGGCGAGAACGCCGGTCACCGCTGCCGGGTGTTTGCCGCCGATATCCGGCGGGTTGAACACGGCAAAGTGGCTGGCCATACAGGTCTGGCGGCCGGCGACACCGGGAACAAGACCCTTGCGCCCCCCGCCGAACCCGGCAAAATAGTGAAAACCAATGGTACCGGTAACAATCACCCGATCTGCTTCCATCACGCGGCGATTGATCTGGACCGGGATGCCGCCATCGGTCACCCCCAGATCCACCAGTTGCTCGGGATCGTCGCAGTCATGATCATAAACGGCAATCCGCCCGTAGAGAGGTCCGAGAATCTTGCGGTGTTCCTCAGGGGTCTGGGGTCGGTGGATTCCCAGGGCGACGACAATGCTGATGTTGTCATCGGCAATTCCACAAGCGTTCAGTTCTTTAACCAGAATCGGCAGATAGACTTCGCTGGCCGAGTAGCGGGTGATATCGGAGGTGACGATCACCACCCGTTCCCCCGGCTTGACAATGTTCGTCAGCGTCGGCGTGCCGAGCGGGTTTTGCAGGGCTGTGTGTACCAGCTCTGTCGGCGGCTGGGTGATTGCCACCGGCTTCATCTGCAACAGTGGTGCGCCGGGCAGGTGACAGGAGACGCTGGTGTTGCCGTATTTAAGTTGTATGTCGCTCACTGTGCCTCCAATAGCTCCAGGCTGTGTTCAGCAATCTCAGCCGTTAATAACCCTTGACCATGCCGCCATCAACCATGGTAGTGCTGCCGGTCATGTAGGAACAGACCGGTGATGCCAGAAAGGTCACCACCCGGGCAAACTCCTGCGGGTCACCATAGCGTTGCAGCGGAATCAGTTTTTTTGTTTCATCTCTGATCTGGTCAAGGGAGACACCCCGCTTGTCGGCCTTGAGCTGGTCGAGATAAATAGTTCGGTCCGTGGCCACCCGCCCAGGTGCGACGGTGTGAACCAGAATATTGTCAGCTGCCAATTCATTGGCCAGGCTTTTGCCCAGACCGAGCATCCCCATGCGAAAAGCGTTGGAGAGCAGCAGGCCCGGAATCGGCTGCTTGATAGACGAAGAGGTGATATTGATGATGCGCCCGCCATTTTTTTTCAGATCGGGGAGGGCCTCGCGGATAGTGCGTACATAGGCCAGCAGGGTCAGCTCAAAGGCGGATTGCCAGTGATTGTCATCGAGCTGGTCGAAATCGCCTCCCGGCGGGCCGCCGGAATTATTGACGAGAATAGTGATTGATCCCAACTGTTCCCGGGTTGCTGCAACCAGTTTTTTGATGTCCGCGGCTTTTGTCATGTCCGCGGCGCAGGCGGCAACCTTGCCCGCAGCCTGTGCGGCGATGTCCCTGCGGGTCCCCTCGAGGGCTTCCGCATCACGGCCGGTCAGCATGACGTGACAGCCTTCGGCCGCCAGTTCTGTCGCCACTGCCTTTCCCAGCCCCCGACTTGACGCCATTACCAGTGCTGCCTGCCCTTGCAGTTTCAGATCCATAGACCATCTCCTTATAAAAAAGATCAAAACACCGCCAGTCTACCACAAATACCTCGTACAGGAGACAAGTAACCGTCACCACAAACCTTTTACCCCTGTCGGGGCAAGGATGTTGTTGCAGCAGTGTTGACGGCTATGCTAATAAGACTCATTTCAGGTTCACAGAAATCAGCCGCAGGAGATAAGAGCCATGGATCTGCAAATCCTACCGATTGAAAATCCGAAGCCAAAGGTCAGTGACGAAAACAAGCTGGTATTCGGTAAACAGTTCACCGATCGTATGTTTGTTATGGAGTATGATGGTGGCAGGGGGTGGCATTCTCCTCGCATCCAGCCCTATGGCCCCTTTTCCCTTGATCCTGCCGCCATGGTTTTTCATTATTCGCAGGAAATTTTCGAAGGGCTCAAGGCGTTCCGTCGCGCCGACGGCCAGGTTGCCCTGTTTCGCCCGGCGGACAACGTCGCCCGCTTCAACCGCAGTGCCCGGCGCATGTGCATGCCCGCAGTTGATGAGAGTTTTTTTCTTGATGCCCTGTTGCAATTGATCCGTCTGGAGGCCGACTGGGTGCCGCATAACGAAGGGACCAGTCTTTATATCCGTCCGACCATGATCGCAACCGAGCCGATGCTCGGGGTGCGGCCGTCCAGCCAATACCTGTGCTATATCATTCTCTCGCCGGTGGGGGCCTATTACAAGGGGGGGGTTGCTCCGGTCAAGATCTGGATCTCTGATTTTTACGTGCGCGCCACTGAAGGCGGAACCGGTGAGGCGAAAACCGGTGGCAATTATGCCGCCAGCCTCTATGCCGCCAAGGAAGCGGCCGAAAACGGCTATGACCAGGTTCTGTGGCTGGACGCCAAAGAGAGGCGCTATGTCGAAGAGGTCGGCAGCATGAATATGCTGTTTCTTTATGACGGCAAGATTGTTACCTCTCCCCTGCGCGGTACGGTTCTCGACGGGATTACCCGGAGGTCGGCCCTGACCCTGCTTGACGAAATGGGGTACCAGATTGAGGAGCGCGCCCTGACCGTTGACGAGGTCATGGAAGGCGCTCAAAACGGCCGCCTGACCGAGGCTTTTGGTACCGGTACGGCAGTGGTGATTTCGCCGGTTGGTTCCTTCTGCTACAAGGGGAGTTGCGTCCAGTTGGGTGATGGCAGGCCGGGCAGGCTGACGATGGAACTTTATGACAGGCTGACCGCCATTCAATACGGTAAGGAGGCGGACAGGCATCAGTGGGTGACCCTGCTCTAGTGCCTGTCGCCGATAACATGGAGCTAGCGCGATAGCCAGCTTTGCGGCGATATCACTTTATCCTCCCTGGCCGCTACACTCTTTACTCATTTACCTCCCCGATCTACTCACATGACCGACAGCCAGAATCGTCGGGGGCTCTCCCGACGATTCTCTGCTCGACCCTATCCTTCTGAAAATACTGATAAAAAATATCAAAAAGGGCGTTTAAAAAAGTTTGGCACGAATTCTGCCTTGAATAAACCACCAAGTGCTGAGTAGCTGCTCGGCGATCTCTCCCTGGTTTGAATCGTTCAAGGAGCATCATCTATGTGTCGAATCGGTGCCATCAAAAGTCTTAACTACACCCATCCCAGTAAGGCTCTGCACCTGATGCAGTCGCAGCAAAAAGGGCATGACAACTCCGGTTTTGCCATGATCATGCAGGA
>SLDV01000172.1 GCA_007125165.1 Geobacteraceae bacterium
CAATATTCTGAGAAAGAGCGAAAAAACCTGCTCAGGGCCAGCCTAATTGAACTGGGTAAGGGTTTTACTGAATTGGGTCCCCTCTGGTGCTGGCCACGCGAAAGACTGCTACCACTGGTCCAGGATGATGGTGGAAGCGCAGCCATTGGTAAAGCACTGGAGCAACAGAAAGGTGTCCTTTTGTTGTCCCCGCATCTCGGTGCCTGGGAATTGACGGGTTGGTACTGGTCGACTTTGTTTCCGGTTACTGCGATGTATCGTCCACCTCGGGTCAGGTCGATATCCGATTTCATGCGGCAGGTGCGTGAGCGCGAAGGCGCAAAGCTGGTGCCGACAGATATTGTCGGGATAAAGGCACTGTTCAAAGCATTGAAGAAAAATGAGACTATCGGCATCCTGCCGGATCAGGACCCGGGGAAAAGGGGAGGTGTGGCGGCGCCGTTTTTCAATCATCCTGCTACCACCATGACTCTGGTTGCCAAGTTGGCACAGAAAACCGGCGCTCCGGTGTTTTTTACCTTTGCGGAACGACTGCCGTGCGGGGCCGGCTATAGCATCCATGTACTTGAAGCACAAAAGGGCATTGCTGATACTGATGAAACAGCCGCGGCAGCGGAACTCAACCGTCAGATAGAGTCGTGTGTACACTTGATGCCGCAGCAGTACCTCTGGTCTTACGGACGTTATCGCAAGATAAAAAAATACCAGAAACGTCAACGCCGTCAGCAGCAACAGTTAAAGAACGCAGACTGAATTATTTTCTTCCCATTCTTCTGTTCAAATGTTAGTTTGTCATCGTTGCGGAGGGGGGCCTGCCTGTTTTGGCCTATCGTATATTTCTATTTATTCTTTATTTACCAAACAGGAGTAGGGCAAATGAAAACGTTGAAAAAAATACTTGTTGTTTTTCTTGTATGTTTCGTCTTTGGTGCCGTTGGTCAACCGGTACTTTCTTTTGAAAAGATCAATCTGAATACCGCAACCGTTGAGCAACTGACTCAGCTCAATGGTGTCGGTCCGGTAATGGCGGAGCGAATTGTTGAGTTTCGCCAGGGAAGAGCCTTTTCCAGTGTTGATGATCTCACCCAGGTTCAGGGAATTGGTGAGAAAACTCTGGATAAACTGCGTGATCAGGTAATGGTGGAAACCTTGAAACAGTAGGCAACTGTCAGGCAGGCTTCCTTCGCAATGGTAACGGGAGGGGCAACAGCCTCTTCCGTTTTTTACTTTTGGAGCAGTTAATGAAAGTTCTGGTCACTGGTGCTGCCGGCTTCATCGGTTTTCATCTATGTCAACGGTTGTTGGAGCGAGGTGACGAGGTCGTTGGACTGGACAATCTCAACGACTATTATGATGTCAGCCTCAAACATGCCCGGTTGGCGCAGATTGAGAATCAACCGAATTTCCGTCTGGTTAAAATGGATCTGGTGGATCGAGAGGGGATTGCCGATCTTTTTCGAATCGAGAGTTTTGATCGTGTTGTCAATCTGGCGGCTCAGGCCGGTGTTCGCTATTCCCTGCTCAATCCCCATGCATATGTCGACAGCAACCTTCAGGGTTTTATGAATATTCTTGAGGGGTGCCGCCATTCACAGGTAGGGCATCTTGTCTACGCCTCTTCCTCTTCGGTGTATGGTGCCAACACCAGCATGCCCTTTTCTGTGCATGACAATGTTGATCACCCCCTGTCCCTTTATGCGGCCAGCAAAAAAGCCAATGAGTTGATGGCCCATACCTACAGCCATCTCTATGGATTGCCGACTACGGGGTTGCGATTTTTTACTGTTTATGGACCCTGGGGACGGCCTGATATGGCGCTTTTTCTTTTTACTCGCGCGATCCTTGCCGGTGAGCCTATCGATGTCTTCAATTATGGAGAGATGCGGCGGGATTTTACCTACATCGACGATATTGTCGAGGGAGTTGTGCGCACCCTGGACCATCCTGCTACTTCCAATGCTCAATGGAGCGGAGTGACGCCCGATCCGGGGACCAGCGCCGCGCCCTACCGTCTGTATAATATCGGCAACAATAATCCGGTTGAGCTCATGTATCTTATTGAAGTACTTGAAAGCAACCTCGGTATAAAAGCAGAAAAAAACATGCTCCCTATGCAGCCGGGAGATGTGCCGTCGACCTACGCCGATGTGGATGCTCTTACCGCGGATGTCGGTTTCAAGCCAGCGACACCGATTGAGGTAGGCGTTGAGCGTTTTGTCGGCTGGTATCGGTGTTTTTACCAGGTTTAGCAGAATAAAAGCGCTTGACTTTTTTGACGATGATTTGATACAAGGACGCCTCGGTTGTTGCAGGCACGTAGCTCAGTGGGAGAGCACTACCTTGACACGGTAGGGGTCGGCGGTTCAATCCCGCCCGTGCCTACCATCGACTGCAGCGTAATATTCTCAACCGAGTCGAGGCATCTGTATGATGCCTTTTTTGTTTTGGAGCAAAGCTAATGGCGAGTATTCAGATAGAGCTTCCCGATGGTTCATCCAAGGAGTTTGCCTCCGGGGCTACCCCTCATGAGGTTGCCATGTCAATCAGTGAGGGGTTGGCACGTCAGACCCTTGCCGCACGTTTCAACGATGAGTTGGTCGATGTAACCCGCCCTCTGGCACAGTCCGGAAAATTGCTGCTGATTACCATGAACTCTCCGGAAGCCCTTGAAATGATCCGCCATTCGTGTGCCCACCTGATGGCTCAGGCGGTCAAGGAACTGTACGGTGAGGAAGTGCAGGTTACCATCGGGCCAGCCATCAAGGATGGATTTTATTACGATTTTTACAGTGAAACAAAAAAGTTTGTTCCCGAAGATTTCCCTCTGATTGAAGCCAAGATGGAAGAGTTGGCCAAAGCGGATATGCCCGTCGAACGTAAACTGATGAGCCGTGACGACGCTATAGCCATGTTTCGACAGATGGGGGAACACTACAAGGTGGAGTTGATCGAAGATCTTGATCAGGACAACCTTTCTCTGTACCAGCAGGGGAACTTTATCGATTTATGTCGCGGTCCTCATGTTCCGCGTACGGGGGTTTTCAAAGCATTCAAGCTGACCAGTCTGGCTGGAGCCTACTGGCGCGGGGATGAGAAGAATGCCATGCTGCAGCGGATTTATGCGACAGCTTTTCTTAATAAAAAAGACTTGAAGGCCCATCTTGAGAAGCTTGAAGAGGCGCGCAAGCGTGACCACCGCAAGCTGGGGAAAGAGCTGGATCTGTTTTCGTTTAACGACGATGTTGGCGGCGGTCTGGTGCTCTGGCACCCGAAAGGCGCATTATTGCGGATGCTGATCGAAGATTTCGAGCGCAAAGAGCACCTCAAGCGTGGCTACGATATTGTTGCGGGTCCGC
>SLDV01000094.1 GCA_007125165.1 Geobacteraceae bacterium
ATGACTTGCAGACCAGATCGCCGACCCACTTTTCATGACTGCCGTTGAAACCGTGGTGTGGGTCAGCCAGGGCGCGGCTGAAGATGCGGCTGCCGAGGCTGATGTGAACGCCGTTATTGGCGAGGCTGGTGTTCGACATGTTGGGTAACACCGTCAGATTATTGAGGATAATTCCGGCCTCACGCAGTTTCGCCACGGCGTTGAGACGACTGCGGCTCAACACCTGATGGCAGAGTTCCATGTAATGGAATTTTTCTTCTCCCTGGTTCCATCCCGACAGACATGGACTCATATAGAGGTGACGATAGAAGCTATCGGAGATCAGATCATTGAGATGCTGCTGGCGTACCGGCGGATGCGGTGAAAAATAAACCAGTACCTTCTGGTCATCTTCCACCAGTCCGAACTGATGGTTTGCGTAGGCAACCAGTAGTTGCGTCAACAGGTAGCGCTTTGCCGTTTCCCGCGCCACCTGACATCCCATCCCCCGTGACGGGGAAAGCTGTTCGACATGAAAAGAAAAAGTTTCCGGTGAGGTATTATCGCTTGAGAAGTGGTCGAGGAGTGCTACTCCGGTTGTCTGGATCCGGTCATGTTCATTTCCACGGCGGCCGAGAAAGTCTGCTAAAGCCAGTTTAAGCAGATAACTCACAGGGATTCGCAGGCAATCTTCACCCTTTCTGCCGACAATTTGGAAGCGCTGCAGATCCGTGCGTTGCCCGCCGGACGGTTTGTTTTTGTTGGCCAGAAGGTCCTGATTCCAGATCTGCAATGCGTGGTCACACAGGCGTCGTCTGGAAAAACGCACCCAACTGTTTTCCCAGATACGTTCACGATTGTTTTCCAGGTACTCCTGCAGAAGCGTAATGTTTTTGCGCGGGCTTTCGCCGCTCTGGGTGCGTCGTTGCAAGTTGGCATAAAAGCGCGATGCTTCAATTTCCAGAGGTAGATCAACCCGATCCCGGTCACCGATTACCACCACCTGTAACTCTGTTTCTGTGCCGGCGGTAATGTCCTCTGATGAGAAAGGTAAGTCTGTGATCGGGCTGTTTTGATCGAGCCCGAGAGCAGCGCGCCATGACGCGTTATTCGCACCGGTAAGGGCTATGGACGTTGTTGTTCGTGACAAGCGGCCTCTCGTTGGGGATGTTATGGTTGAACCAGTTGATACTCAACGATAGGCAACGAATGTTGGTTCGGCATTATGTTCTGATGAGAATAATGTAAAAGTTGGTCAGGCTGATAAAGCTGTAGCGGACCATATTGCCTTGACGATCCAGTGCCTCAACCCCGCCCTTCAATCGATGTTCAGCATCGTAAAGATCAAGGATCTCCCCGGCAAACCTTGTTACGTTGGTATTATAAGAGAGTTAGTAGTTGATGAGTAAACTCCCCCATACCCCGACCGCCAGCAATAAACTAAGCAAAACAGCCGCCGAGCCAAGATCTTTGGCCCGCCCCGAGAGTTCGTGAAGTTCCGGCCCGATCCGGTCAATGGCAGCTTCAATAGCGCTGTTGAGCAACTCCACTACCAGCACCAGGATCAGCACGGCGATAAGCAGCAGACGTTCCATGACGGAAAAGTCCAGCCACAAGGCGATGGGAATCAACACCAGACAGAGG
Source organism: Geobacteraceae bacterium (assembly GCA_007125165.1). Lineage (GTDB taxonomy): Bacteria > Desulfobacterota > Desulfuromonadia > Desulfuromonadales > Geopsychrobacteraceae > Pelovirga. Next base: position 1,624 of record SLDV01000094.1, read on the forward strand.
ATCAGTTCCTGGCGAAAGGCCGCTTCCTGACACCAGGCCGCCCGTAATCCTTTGATGGAATATCCTCCAGCCAGCAGCAACCGTCGCAGTCCTTTGTTTTTGTTCATTGTCACCATGGCCTCTAAGCATCAGCGGAAAAACAGATCAAGCCCACCGGCCTGACGTTCGGCCAGCTCCGGGATGCGCTGGTGTTGAAAGTGCCGCAACAATGGAAAGGCCAGACCGGTCAGGCGGATCAGCAGGGTACGATCCAGGATTCGATAATCCGGATTAGAGCGCATCAGCAGCGCGAACAGCGCTCCGGCGGTGATCCAGCGGAGGCGAAAGGGAGAATAATCATGTTCAATGAGAAATCCCTGCGGGTGTTTATTCCGGTAACGCTGAATCCGGGCGCTGATTTTGGTGATCCGTTTTTTGCCGGCGTTGCCCAGATAAAAGCGGCGCAGGGAGTAGAGCAGACGCAGGGTATCCACCCCCAGGGTCAGCTCCGCCTGTTCTACTGATAACTGCTTGATCAGCAGGCGCAAGCGCCGGATCAGCTCTCGCTCTTCGCGATCATCATTGCGAATCTCGGCAGGCGAGTCGAGGTAGGCGCGAAACATCAGCCGCAACGGCTGGTTGACCAGAATAGTATCCCAGAAAATCCACAAAAGCGGTGGCACGCGCAAACGGCGAAACCATATCTGGCGGCGGGCAAAGGGGGCAAAATACCAGAGCCGGTCAACCAGCCGATCGAAGATGTCAACGATCTCGATCATGATTTCCGCATCCTGCTCGCTGAACTGCTCCCGGCAGAAGTGCCGCATGATGGATGCCGCTGCCCTGTTGGTGGTGAAAAGCTTGATAGCTGCCCCGGTATTGAGTTCATTCCAGGGGGAGGAGTTGTCAAGAAAGGTTAAACGCTCAAAATGTGACCAGCCACCGGTCTGACACCAGACCAGAATCCCCCGTAAGGTTGGACAGGTGCTGAGTTGCTCCCGGTACTCCTCGTATTGGCGCCCGACATAGGCGGGGAAAACCCCGAACCCTTCGTATTCGCGCCGGGCCTGCAGTTCGATGATCTGGGCGTGCCTGGACTCCGTAATCCGTTCATTCAAGGGGAGATAGCGAAAAAAATCGGCAGCGCCATATTTTCGCGACACGACAAAGGCGTCAGAACGGATGTCGGCAAAGGCTGCTTTTTCGGTGGTTTCGTTCCAGGAGATATCCCCGATTGGAAAGGCCCCCAGGCTCCAGGTTCGAAAAATCAGCAATTTGTTGTGTGATTCACAAACGGGCAGGCTCTCTTTCAACCAGTGGTTACATTGCCGCGCTGAAGTAATCCACAGACGACTTTTGAACGGCGAAGCAACATCATGGCCATCGGCCTCGCCGATGCGGGTGACAATTCCGGACACTTCCGGAAAGGTGGTAAATAATTGCTCCAGACAGCGGGCAAATATCTGCCGGACCCGACCATCCCTGCCTGAGCGGACACCTGCTGCCTCTTCCAGATACTGATTCCAGAACATCAGGTCGGTAGTGATAAAAATGCGCAGATTAGCAGCGGTGGCAATGGCAAAACAGCGACGCAACAGGTCACGGCTGGAGTGAACCGTTTCTTTAAGCAGGGCTGAATAGCTGTCGAGGATCACCAGGTGGGCCAGATCGTCGAAGGTGATGGCGGTAAAACCGAGATTTTTGACGGCATGGCAGTAGGTTGTCAGGGC
>SLDV01000039.1 GCA_007125165.1 Geobacteraceae bacterium
CGCCGGGAAAATTCGGATATTGATCACCAAAGCCGATACCGGTACCACCGCCGACGCACCCAAAAGCTTCCCGGCTGCAGGCTGTAACCTTGCCCTTGGCCGCGGCTGCCGTCAGCCACAGAGTGCAGCCCCAGGAACGATCCTTGAACATTTGGGCTTCTGCAGGTTTTTCATCACTCCAGAGAATGGCGACCGGCTGGTGGGGGAGGTTGATAGCTGTGGCGATCCGACTATCCATGGCGGGCTCCTGTTGACTAAGGGGGCGGTAAGATGGGCGAAGGATAAACATTATATTGATGTTCATTGTGTCTGTCGAGTATGTTAGCAGGGTTACCAAAATAGCCAATCTTTCAAAGTCCGGTATTCTTGTCAACAGGAGTCGCTCATGAACCGTTTGTTGTTCCGTCTTTTCCTGACATTAGTGTTTTTGCTTCTGGTGCCATCCATTGCTCTGTCACAGCGGGCAACAGTTTCACCGCAGCCCGGTCTGTGGCTGGTCGAATCAACGACACACATTAACGGCGTAAATCTGATGGTTTCGATTCGGGCGGCGCAACAGCAGATGCTGGCCGAGCTGCCGCCGGAGTACCGTGATGCGGTGGCGCAGGCACTGGGAGAGATGGAGGATGTCGGTCGGGACTATCAGTGTATTGGTGTTGACGATATTGCGGTGATTGCAGATCCCCATGCGTATTTGCAGCGAGTCAATGATGAGATGCCGGAATGCCGTTTTGACATAGTTCGCACTGATGGGTCAACGGTGCATCTTAAAGGACGCTGCGATGACGCAGAGGGGTTCAGTGGGGATTTTGAAGGGGAGTTGCGCATCGTCAGCGCAACGGAAATGCGTTCGGTGTTTACCGGCAAGGGGCGCTATCTGGTTGATGTCGATCTGCCCGGCATCGACCTGCCGGAAGATGGCCGGGTGGAGATGCGTCTGGAAGAAAAGTCACAATGGATCGCCGCTGATTGTGAAGCTGTTCCCGCGATGTAGCTGAACAGGAAACAGGTGTAGGGATGAATTTCGACGCCAAGGCATCGCGGTGGGATAGCGATCCACAAAAAATTGTCCGCGCCGGCAAGGTAGCTGCGGCCATCCAAAGCCTCGTACCTTTGCAGTCCGATATTGAAACGCTTGAGTACGGGTGCGGTACTGGTTTGCTCGGTTTTGCCCTGCAACCCCACGTGGGCAGACTTGTGCTTGCTGACAGCTCTCCTGGAATGCTCGCTGTTGTTGAGGAGAAGATTGCTGCCGGCGGATTTTCCGGGGTGACTTCCGTGCTCCTGGATCTTATGAGGGACCCTGCTCCTGCGGCAGGGTTCGATCTGATCTGCACGCTCATGACTCTTCACCATGTTGCCGATTATCGGGGGCTGCTGGAAAAATTCCATCAATTGCTCAATTCTGGTGGATATCTTTGCGTCGCCGACCTTGATGCCGAGGATGGAAGTTTTCACAGTAGTGATTTTAACGGGCACCCGGGGTTTGACCGTGAGAAATTGAAAGCGGTGTTGATGAAAATCGGTTTTGCCGATGTCCGCTTTTTAACGGTATTTCACGTTGTTCGTGCCACAGGGGATCATAAGCGGAGTTATCCCGTTTTTCTCATGGTTTGCCGTCGGTACTGACAGTGGATACGCTATAAGACAAACGGGATATCTTTTCCCCTCCAGTTGTGCCGGAGAACATCGTAGGGTGGGCATTGCCCAGCAGGGATCGGAATGTGGAGCAGGCGATGGGCGGTGCCCATCGCCTGACTGGAGTCAAGCAGATAATCTGATAAGACAATAGACAGCAAAAAGGGCCCTCCGCTATGGAGTGCCCTTTTTGCTGTCCGTCTGTTCGGTATTGATCTGCTATACCCCACCGTAAGAGTGCAGGCCCGACAGGTAGAGGTTGACCCCCAAATAGCAGAACATGGTGGCAGCAAAGCCGAGGATCGACAGCCATGCTGCCTTGCGGCCAGCCCAGCCACGGGTGAAGCGGGCATGGAGGAAGGCGGCATAGATAAACCAGACGATCAGACTCCAGGTTTCTTTCGGATCCCAGCTCCAGTATGTGCCCCAGGCGTAGAAGGCCCAAGCTGCGCCGGTGATAATGCCGAGGGTCAGCATAGGAAAACCGATCATGATCGCCTTGTAGTTGTAATCATCAAGAACCCTGGTCGGTGGCAGCATTCCAAGCACGCCACCCATGGGTGTGTTGCCGTGCTCCTTCATGTGTCGTTCTTCTGAGCCGATCTTGATCAGGAACATGATCGATACGCCGAAGGCAATAGCAAACCCGGCGTAGCCGATAAAGCAGGTAATAACATGATAGGTCAGCCAGTTGCTCTGCAGGGCCGGCACCAGCGGATCGATCGATTTGTTCAGACTCATCTGTCCCCAGAGCATGGCCCAAACGGCTACCGGCATGACAAAGGCACCGACTGCACGGTACTTGTATTTCCATTCCATCGCCAGGTACAGACCAACAATGCACCAGGCAAAAAAGACCACCGACTCATACATGTTGGTCATGGGCGCCCGCCCGTGCTCACTCCCCAGCAAGGCATAGGACTCATACCAGCGCATACCGATGGCACCGGTCTGAATGAGAAAGCCCGCCAGGGCAGAAAAGGTGGCAACAAGGGCCACCTTGTTACTCTTGGTGGCAATAAAAGCGATGTACATCACCATTGCTGAAAAATAGGCGATGGTGGTCAAGTTAGAAAGCTGAGTGCTTAAAAGATCACTACCCATTATTTATCCCTCCTTTGTAGGGGATTCGTTATTGACGGCGGCTTCAACCTTTTGCATCAGGTCATCAAATGCCAGAGCAAAGCCGGCCTGGTTGCGGTGAGCGTTGCCGACAACCTGGACTTTGATCGCCTTGCCATTATTTTCGATACAGACCCAGATCCGTTTGTGGGACATGAAAAAAGCGATAAAAGGCCCGATAATCAGCATGATACAGCCGGCCCAGACAACATTGACACCGGGATCCTTGGCAACCTGCAGGCCGGTGAAATAGGGCTGATTAAAGCCGAGCATGGCAAAGCTGTACTGACCGCCGCGACGAACATCAAATTCGGGAAAGTTCTGCCAGACAACGACAGGATTCTGATGGGTTCCTTCAGGAGTGATGACGTGCAGGCGCATGGCCGGGCCGAAATTGCGGTCATTGTCCGTGAAATCGGTCACGATTACACTGTAGCCGTCCGCCAACTGGACCCGGTTTCGCAAAGGGGCACTGAATTCAAGGGTTTCGCCACTCTGATTATCGGTCGCGTTGAAGGTAATAGTCGCATCTCCGGCTGGTCCATAGCTGGACTGATAAAAGATAATGCCTTCATAAAACAGAGGATCGTTGACCGTGATTCTTTTTTTGTAGGTCTCAACACCATCTTTCAGAATAACCAGATCGCTGGCATATAACATTGGACGTCTGGTGTCGGGATAGAATTCGACATCGAAATTATCGCACCGAACTTCGAAGTCGAGAGGTATCCGCTGGGAACCATCACGGGATGTAACATGGGTGACCGAGCCCCCCTCGGGTATATTAACATAGGCCTTAAAACCGAAGACATTACCGATGATCGCTCCGATCAGTATGACGATAATTGAAATGTGGGTCATGTATGCGCCGAGGCGGGAATAAATTCCTTTTTGCGCGAACAGGTATGTTTTGCCATCAGCATCGGTACGCACTGTTTTAGCGAAGTCGTTTTTCAGGGAATTTTGCACGCGCTCCACAACTTCGTCCATGGAGTCTTTACTGCTGATTTCCAGCTTGTTTTTTGAGTTGGACAGTGTTGCGGATGTCGGTACTTTGACCGGCTCCCTGAAGAACTTCCAGGTGCGGGGGAAATGTTTGATCGAACAGCAGATCAGGTTGACGCAGAACAGTCCCAGTAAGGCGACAAACCAGGTAGAACCGTACATGTCGGTGAACTGCAGTTTGACGAAGAGTTCATAGTTGGACTGGCCGTAGCGCCGTATGTACTCAGAAGCTGATGCGTTTTGCGGAATAACGGTACCGATAATGGAGGTTACCGAGAGCAGCAACAGCAGGATAATGGTCAATTTCAGGGAGCAGAAAAAGTCCCATATGCGATCAGTAACATCTTGTTTTTTTTGTGTCTCAGTCAAGGCAGATATCTCCCGAGGGCAGATTGTCCGAGCATATCAGACAAATAAGGTCATGATAGTCGACGGGGTCGACCGGCATTGGACAGGTTGGGCAGGAAGATTTCAGTGCAGCAGAACGACTGTGCCTAACAACGTCAGGGTCAGGGAAGGGGCCTGCGATGTGACAAACACCAGGGGGGCCGGGCGGGGATTGCCCAGGCGTTGCTCAAAGGTTGGTGCGGATTTAGGCTGGGGTACGTGCTGGCGTGACTCAAGGATCAGGGGGAGCAGATCCTTGATCTGGTTTGCATATTCAGGGCTGCCGAGATGACGTACCGGCGTGCTGTTACGGTGGCAGACTGCGCTGTCGCAGCAGACCTGCGCAGCAGTAATGCCGGCATCAAAGTGACAGGTGTTGACTTGAATGCTTTTGACCCGGCTCTGCGAATAAGAGGGCACTTGACAGCTGAAAGCTGACTGCAGGCCGATCAGCAGGAGTAGAAAAAGGGCTGGTAAAATGCAGCGCAGGAGTCTTGTCATCAGGTGTTTTGCCACTTTGCCAAATAAGGTGAATCTAATGGAGGCGCGTCAATTTTTTCGTGCATGACACTATAGCCTGTGTCCTGATCCCAAGGCAAGGATAAATAAAAATCTGTCGAGCAGATCGCTGCGAACTTCTGGCGAAGGCGAGGAGGGGTGACAAAAACTAGAGGCCAACCTCTTTAAGTTTTTTAAGAAGCTCCTTTTGCTCTGTCGTAACATTCTTGGGAACGGCAACCTCGATGATGGCATACAGGTCGCCGGCAGCCTGCTTGCCGGAGGCGCCGACGCCAAAGCCGCGTAGACGAATTTTTTGCCCGGGCTGCATGCCGGCCGGAACCTTGACGCGCTTGGGGGCATCAAGGGTCGGTACCTCAATGGTTGTGCCGAGACAGATACCGCTGAAAGGGATTTCTGCTCTGACCAGAAGATCGGATCCTTCCCGAGCGAAAACCGGGTCCGGTTCGATATCAATATGAAGATAGAGATCTCCTGCCGATCCGCCGTTCGGATTAGCTCCACCTTTGCCCGCGACGCGCAGCTTTGCTCCCTGTTCAATACCGGGCGGAATGCGGACCTTGATCTGTTCTACCTTGCCGTCGCTGCGATAGTCGATTCTGCGTTCTCCTCCCTGTACCGCCAGGCGAAAAGGAATACTGATCTGCATTGAGTAGTCCTGCCCGCGCGCGGGGCGGCGGGCGTGGGTACGGGTACGCGTGCCAAAAAGTTGGCTGAACAGGTCTTCGCCACCAAAGTTACCAAAAATGTCTCCCATATTGACATTGCGAAAAATGTCCTCCTGGGAGAATCGCTGGTGAAAACCACTATCACCGAACTGATCGTATTGGCGTTTCTTTTCCGGATCGGAAAGAACGGCGTAGGCTTCCGTCAGTTGCTTGAACTGGTCTTCTGCGTGTTTGTCATCGGGGTTCTTGTCGGGGTGATACTTTTGAGCCAGTTTGCGATAGGCTTTTTTTATTGCTGCTGCATCGGCGTTGCGCTCAACACCGAGTATGGAATAATAGTCCTTGGCCATTGATTTTTTACTCCTGTCATAAACGGTCTGGCAATAGAGCTATAGTAGGGTCAGTTTTCGGACAGGTCAAGCAGCTTGCAAAAGAGGTTTTCGGGTTGCTTGACCTGCCTCAGACTAACAGCTAGGATGCCCGATAACTACAGGTTCTTTCTCTTTCTTTCAAGGGGCTGTGATGACACGTATTGCCATTGTGGGCGCAGGAATTTCCGGTCTGACAGCCGCCTGTGTCATTGAGGAGCATGCTCACCGGAATAATCTCGATCTGACGACTCTGGTGATCGAAAAGCAGGACCGTACCGGTGGTAAAATCTGGTCTATTAAAGAAGAGGGGTACCTGTGTGAGTGGGGCCCTAACGGTTTTCTCGACAATAAACCGATGACCCTTGATTTCTGCCGCCGCCTGCAGATAGAAGATCGCCTGTTGCGTTCCGATGATAATGCGCGTAAGCGCTATATCTATGCAGATCAAGTGCTGCACCGCCTGCCCGAAAATGGCCCCTCTTTTCTATCGTCCAAACTGATTTCCTGGCCCGGTAAGCTGCGGCTTGCCGGTGAAATGCTGGTACCTAAACGCACTGATCCCAGTGACGAAACCCTTGCCGAATTCGGCCGCAGGCGACTGGGCAAAGAAGCTTTGGATAAGCTGATTTCACCGATGGTTTCCGGCATTTTTGCTGGTGATCCGGAAACCATGAGTCTGAAAAGTTGTTTTCCGCGGATATGCGAACTGGAGCAGGAGTATGGAGGTCTGCTCAAGGCGATGATACGCCTGGCGCGAAAAAAACGTGCCGACATCAAGGCCGGCAAGGCGGTTGCCAGTGCCGCCGGGCCCGGCGGGATTCTCACCTCTTTTACCGAAGGCATTCAGGAGTTGACCGATGCCGCGACTGCCAGGTTGAAGGGCGAGATGATCAGCGGGCAGGAGGTGGTGCGAATCGAGAAAAAATCGGGTGGATTTATGTTGCATCTGGCGGATGCACGGCAGCTTGATGCCGATATTGTCATCACCGCCTCTCCTTCCTATGCGGTAGCGGCGATGATTGAGGAGATCAATTCTCAGGCGGCAACGTTATTGCGGCAAATCCCTTATGCGCCGATGAACGTGGTGTGTTCTGGATATCAGCGTGAGCGAATTACCAGGGATCTTGACGGGTTCGGCTACCTGATACCGCGGGGTGAAGGGTGCCATACCCTCGGTACTCTGTGGGACTCGAGCATCTTTCCCAATCGTGCACCGCAAGGGCATGTTCTGTTACGTTCGATGATGGGCGGTGCGACCAATAGCGCAGCCATTGAATTTTCCGATGAGGAAGTTGTCGAGCGGACTGTGGCTGACCTGGAGCGTATCATGGGTATTGCCGGAGCACCCGACTTTGTCAAGGTTTTTCGTCATCCGCGGGCGATTCCCCAGTATACTCGTGGTCATGGTGCCAGACTGCAGGCGCTGGATCAGGCCCTCGAGGTGACCCCGGGGTTGCTGCTGACCGGAAATGCATTTTACGGGGTTGGGCTCAACGATTGTGTCAACGCTGCTGATCGGATAGCACAGCGTGCCATCAAGCTGATGGAAGAGAGGACTGGTTGAACCCGTTGGCGCTGGAGGAGGTGGATCCTACAGGGAGTCCGCTTCCTGCGGGTCTTCTTTGGGTATTTCAACCGCCGCCGGCAGGGGTGAGTAGGTCAGGTAGCGCAGGCTTCCATTGTCCACGTTTTCGACGATTGTCATGGGGCCGGAACGTTCCAGCTTGATTTCTTCGGAGGCCTCACCAAGATGAATCACGGTTCCTTCGTAGAGTGTTGCCGTGATGTTGATTTTGGCCCGGGCGGTGGGATGCTCCCCGGCACTGAAATTGATCAGTTCCTCGTTGAGTTCTTCCCGCTCTTCTTCCAAGTTGACATGACGCTGTGTCAGGATGCCGATGCGTAGTTCAATGGCTTCACGCAGTGCCGGTCTGTTGGCCGGCAGGGTTTTTTTGTTCAGGGATTTCAGCGCTTCATTGATCCGCTTAACCTGCTCGGCGACACTTTTAACCCGGGTGCGCAGGTACTTGAGGCGGTCAGTTTCCGGAAAATAAACCCCGGAGGTCAGGTTGGTTCTGATGCCGGATCGTGCGCCGGCAGCCTTGACTTCTATCCCTTCGAGGGCGATTGTCTCGCCACCGGAAACCTGGCCTGATTCGATGTGGATGCTGCCGGTGGATTTGAGTATGGCGTTGCGGGCTTCATGAGAAACATGAATATCACTCCAGCATTCCACCGTGACCTGGTTCAGATAGCGCGCTCGCAAGGTTCCCTTGCAGATAATCTTACCAATTCCTTTGCCGGACATGGTGCCGATGGTGATGGGTCCGTCACACTGAATCTTGCAGGCGCCGACGGCTCCGGACACCTTGATTCCTTTGGTAGCAGTAATGTTAAAATCGTCGAGCACGTCCCCCTTGATGTCGACAAAACCGTTGAAGGTGATGTGGCCGACACTCAAGTCGACATCACCGGTGACGACAAATTCTTCAGCAATCGAGATGATGTTTTTGTCAAACACTGGTCTGCCGCTTCGGGTTGCCAGGGCCTGTTTGCCATCATCGGTGAAGCGTACACCGGGCCCGGCGACGATGTTGGCAGGTTTGCCGGAAATGGGCGGAATCAGGTCGCCGGTGATTGTTTTCCCGGCGTCGCCGGTGGTCGGTGGATGGATATTGCCGATTTGCTCATCAATGTCGACATTGGAGAAATTTTGCACCGCTTTGAAATCGACCCGGCCGTATTCGTCTTCTTCCCACTCGGAGACATCCTTGCCGGTTGAAACGAGCAGTTCAAACCAGCCATCTTCGCCGATTTCCGGTTCCACGCCGCGAGCCAGGATAATCTCCTGCGGGTTATTGCCCTGGGCAGCTTCGGTACAGAAGATGGCAACCTGCTCGAGATCGACGGTACTGGTGATGTTATTGCGCCGCAGAATCGAGATAATGTCGGCTGGCGAAGGGCTTTTCTCGAGGTTGTGCACGGTGATGCCGGCACGACATTCGAGGTCGCTGTCGCAGGTCTGAAGTAGCAGGCTGTAGTCATCAGTAACGTATTCGGCGAGCACTTTGCACCCGATATCGATCCTGCTTTTTTTATCGCTGGCGGCCATGATCCTCACATCTGACATAGTAAGAAATATGAGAAATTATTTAATACTATCATATCTATCGGCTAACAGGCTAATTTAATTGAGCTACTTTTTCTCTGAAAAAAGATTTTATAGTTTGCTGCGGAAAAAACAGGAGGCTTGACGGCTGCTGTTTCTGCTGGTTATTCTCGCGCAAGTTTGGCGACGATATCTGGAGGTAAAGAATAAAGATGATAGCCGGTAAAAGGTTTGAATGCGACCTTGCCGAAGTTTGCTGGCGCGAACTGCGGGTTCACGTGCGTCGGGATGCTCTGGTGACTGTCGCTCCGCACCTGGATTTGGTGTCAGTTGCTAGAGCTGTTGCTGCGGATGATACGGGTCAGGTTGAGGGCTGGATTGTCGCCGGGCAGGTGGCAAAGCCGACAGCCGCCGAACTCAAGAAGTGGGAATCGGCCCTCGACACGCCTTTTTTGATGCTGATTGTCCAACCTTATATTCTGATTCAAGTGGTGTGACCATGCTGGATGATTTTGTCAGCGACCTGTGTCGTTATCGCGCGGCGAGGGTGTTTAATCCGTGGGGAGAAAAAGATCCTCAGCACGATGGTTGCCGGCAGGCAGCCCAGGTCAGGCGAGAGCAGTTGCGGCAATACTTGCGTGAACGGATCGGGCAGGCGGATACCCTGCTGTGTGCTGAAGCCATCGGCTATCAGGGGGGACATTTCAGTGGCATCCCGATGACGTCAGAGCGCCTGCTGTTGGGTGGCCTGACCCATAAGGGGCTGCTGCCGGAGATGGTGTTTACGGGGCTTTCTCCCCGGCGGACCAGTTCGCCAAAGGTGCGTAGCCAGGGTTTTACCGAGCCAACTGCGACCATTGTCTGGGGCTTTCTGGCGGAACGCGACATTGATCCTTACCGCGTTGTTTTGTGGAATGCCTTTCCCTGGCACCCTTATCATCCGGGCAAAGGGTTGCTCAGTAACCGAACGCCGGACACGGCTGAGATGGAAGCTGGACACCAGGTGCTGGTGCGTATGCTGGATATAGGCTGTTTCCGGCAGATTGTCGCGGTGGGGGAAAAATCTTCGGCGCAGTTGACGCAGTTGGGGATCACTGCTGCCAAGGTGCGTCATCCGGCCAATGGAGGGGCAGGACAATTCAGAGAACAGTTGCGGCTTTTACTGCGCTAAAATTGGTGCTCTGTTTTCGATCGATCAATAGAGGAGAAGCCTCATGTCCATTGCCATTATTGAACACCAGGTCGGGCGCTTTCTGGCCAGTGAAGCGCCGGAGGTTCTTGCCATCAAGGGGGGGTGGGGTGTCGGCAAGACCTACGCCTGGAACGCCTACCTCCATGCCGCCAGAAATCAACGCCGGATTGCCCTCACCGACTACTCTTATGTTTCCCTGTTCGGAATCAATTCGCTTCAGGAATTAAAAAACAGCATTTTCGAGAATATGGTATCCAACCACCATATCGGTCGTCGCCCCGGCGTGGAAACCTTTCGTACCAATATGAACCGGCTGTTGCGCACCACCGGAAAAAAGAAATTTGCTTTTTTTTCAGTAGAAAAGGCAGCCGAGTTTATCGATGCCCCCTTCGAGGCACTGGCCTTCCTGTCTCTGGAAAAAACCCTGGTTTGCCTCGATGATTTTGAGCGCAAGGGGAAGGGGATCGAAGCACAGGATATCCTCGGACTGATCACGATTCTCAAGGAACAGAAAAAATGTAAAGTGGTGCTGATTCTCAATGATGAAAGCCTGGGGGGGGATTCTCATATTGAGTATAATCGGCTGCGGGAAAAAGTGATCGATACCGAGTTGCGCTTTGCTCCTGATGCCAGAGACTGTGTCGCCATTTCATTACGCCAGAACGCCCTCGGCAAGATTCTTGGAGAGGCGGTTGTACAGCTTGGAATCAACAATATCCGTATTATAAAAAAGACAGAAGCTCTGGGCGGTTTGCTGGTGCCGGTGTTCAAAGATTATGACCCTCAGGTGCTGCATCATGCTGTGCGTATTCTGACATTGCTGTGTTGGTGCTATTACAGCAGATCTGCGCAGGTGCCGGAGTACGATTTTGTCATGAACCGTAGTGGATCGTTCGGAATCCTTGATGATGATGAAAGCCTGTCTACCCAACAGCAGGAATGGATGGCTATTCTGCGCAGTTACGATAATTTTTCTGTAGATGATTTTGGCCGTCAGATCGGTCGTCTGGTAGAGAATGGATACCTTGACGAGGAGCGCATGGGCGAACTGGGCAAGGCCTACGACGAACAGGTCCGCGCCGCCCGTTCAGAACGCTCTTTTCAGGAAGCCTGGCGCAAATTTCATCATTCTTTTGATGATAACGCAACAGAAGTCATCAACTGCCTTTCCGAAAGCTTTCGCGATAACGCCAGACATATCAGTCCGGTCAATCTCGATGGAAGTGTGCGCTTGCTGCGTTATCTTGGCAAGGACAAGCTGGCAACCCGGATTGTCGATCTTTATATTGAAAAGCGCAGAACTGAAAGTGGATTGTTTTCCATTGAAGCGGCAGTCGAAGCAAAAGAGATTCGTGATGGCGAGGTTATTGAAAAGTTCCGCAAGGTTCAGGATGTATTGCGCGAAAAGCTGACCTTGCGTCAAATTTTTGAGCGGCTTTTGCGCGAAGAAAAAGATCATGCCGACGAAGAGGGTCAGCTTGCCCAGGCTTCGGTGACCGATTTTGTTCTGCTGTTCAAGTCACTAAAGGGCACCGAATTGTCTCGCTGTATTGATCTGTGCCTGCGTTATGGGCGTCTTGGCGGCATCAGTGATCAGCAACGGCTGATTTACGAAAAGGCGACTGTCGCTCTGCAGCAGATCGCCAAAGAGAGTCGACTCAATGCCAGCAGGGTGCGACGTTTCGGCGTGTCGATCTGACGACCTGAGCTGTGATTTTTTTGTGGTACGAAAAAAAGCTCCTGCCGATACAGCAGGAGCTTTTTTTACTGATTATTTATATGGCTGATCCTGTTACAGAGCTTTTTTAATTAACCCTTCGATCTGGTTTTTGGGAACTGCACCTACAAGCTGGTCAACCACCTTGCCCTGATTAAAGAGAATCATCGTGGGAATGCCGCGGACACCGTACTGCCCGGGAGTTGCCGGGTTGTCGTCAACATTGACTTTGCCGATCTTGATTTTTCCGTCATACTCATCTGCCAGTTGATCCAGCACCGGGGCAATTGCTTTGCAGGGTGCGCACCAGCTTGCCCAGAAATCCACCAGGATGGGGGTATCCGACATCAGCACGGTCGCTTCAAACTGGTCGTCTGTTACTTCAATTATTTTGTCGCTGGCCATCAGTTTCTCCTTATTCTTGATTCGAATGCTCAAAAAAGGTGGTTAAATTCATTCAAAAGTAAATATATAGTAACTCTGTTAAAAATCAAGGTCTAATCAGGAAAACCAGGTGATGCTTGACACTCATACAGCGGCTTCATATGATGCCGGATTGACCTGCTGCATGGCAATATCCTTGCTGATGGAGTTTAAATGAATTCTCGTATTATGCAAGCCGGCAAACAGAACGGTTCCCTTATTGCACGATTTTGTGACACGCAACATGCTGCTTTATCGCGTTTTGCCAACAAGGTGGCGCACCTGTTTGCCGACGGAGGTCAGTTGTTGACAGCGGGCGCCGGAATTTTCCATCTGGTTGCACAACTGATCGCTACCCAGTTTGTTTATCGCCTCGATTTTGATCGGCCGGCATTGCCGGCAATCTGCCTTGGCAGTGATGCCGCCCTTGGTTCCGCTTTGGCTTCAGCCGGAGAGTATGAACAACTTTTTGTTCGCCATTACCGTGCCCTGGCCGGCGAAAAGCAGATGTTGCTGCTGCTGAGTGATGGTAATCCTAACCCGGCGTTACAGCGTGTCCGGGACGAAGTGCTGGATAGCGGTCAGGACGTGGTTCTGATTTCCGGGGCTGGAGTTCGAGACCCTCTTTATTGTGACGATCTTGAATCCTGTCTGGATCTGGGTTCCGGTTCAAGGGCCCGACAGATAGAATTGATGCAATTTGCCGGCCATCTGCTTTGTGAACTGGTAGAGGCGGAGCTTTTTCAATGCTGAATGGATTGCTTGGATCCGGCAAGTCGATTACGCGGTGTCGATTGCCAATAATCCAGTGGAGAGGGAAGTTATGGTGCCAGTAAATCTGCTTTTTGCAGCAACGACACTAACCTACCTGGTTGCCAGTCTGCTTTACCTGACAGCAATGATCGGCAAGCGCGAGGAGGCGGGGCGCCTTGGACGCTGGGTGCTGCTCTTGGGCATCGTTCTTCATGCCGCCGTTTTTGCTGTTCGCCATTCCATGGTTGAAGGTACTCCTGTTACCAGTTTACATGAGTCCCTGTCCTTTTTTGCCTGGTGTCTGGTGCTGCTTTTTCTGCTTCTGGATCTGCGTTTCAGGCTTTCGGTCATGGGTGCCTTTGCCGCTCCTTCGGCCCTGTGTCTGATGATTTTCAGTGCCTTGAGTCCCGACGTGGTGGTTCCCCTTAGCCCGGTTCTGCGCACCTGGCTGTTCCCGGTGCACATCAGCTTTGCTTTTTTGGGTAATGCCGCCTTTGCCCTTGCTTTTGGTGCCGGCGTCATGTACCTGATCCAGGATCGCATGCTCAAAAGTAAACGCTTTAACCGGATCTACCGGATGTTGCCGTCCATCGACGTGCTTGATCGGGTCAACTATACCTGCCTGAGTGTTGGTTTTCCGTTCATGACCCTCGGTATCATCAGTGGTGCTGTCTGGGCCAATATGGCCTGGGGGAGCTATTGGAGCTGGGATCCGAAAGAAACCTGGGCATTGATTACCTGGTTCCTCTATGCCGGTTTGTTGCATGGGCGCTTAACTTCCGGCTGGCGCGGACGCCGGGCAGCCTTCTTTTCCATCGTGGCTTTCATGTTTCTGCTTTTTACTTTTCTCGGGGTGAGTTTGTTTTTTGACGGTTATCACACCTTCGAAGCTTTTTCCATGCCATGACTGATTACCGTGGATTGTCTTCATGAATATTGTTGTTGTTGGACTCAGTCATAAAACGGCCCCGGTTGAAATTCGCGAGAAGGTGGCCTTTGAGCCGGATGCCATTGCAGCCAGCCTCGAAGATCTCCATGCTCTGTCGGCGGTCTCCGAGGCAATGATCGTGTCAACCTGCAACCGGGTTGAGCTCTACGCCGCCACGACCGATCCTCAGCAGGCCTGTACCGAACTTAAGCGCTATATGGCACAGAGTCACGGCATCTCGGCGGACGTTCTGTATGAGCATCTTTACTCTTATGCCTGTCAGGAAGCGGTGCGCCACGTTTTGCGGGTGACATCCAGCCTTGATTCCATGGTGGTTGGTGAACCGCAGATTCTCGGTCAGATGAAAACGGCCTACGGCTATGCCTGTGAACATAAAAGTGCCGGCCTGGTTCTCAACCGTTTCATGCATAAGGCTTTTTCCGTGGCCAAGCGGGTGCGTACCGAAACCGCTATCGCCAACAGTGCCGTCTCGATTTCCTACGCCGCAGTGGAATTGGCGCGCAAGATTTTTGATTCCCTCGAAAGCAAGACGGTGATGCTGGTTGGTGCCGGCGAGATGTGTGAATTGGCAGCCAAACATTTTGTTCGCTGTGGCGTGTCAAAGGTACTGGTAACCAACCGTACCTTCAGTCGTGCTGAGAAGCTGGCAGAAACTTTCGGTGGAGTAGCGGTAAATTTTGCCAACTTTCGTGAACAGTTGCACCGGGTTGATATCCTCTTGTCTTCCACGGGCTCTCCGGACTATGTGCTCCATGCCGCAGATCTTAAAGCGGCCTGCAAGCTGCGTCGATATCAACCGATGTTTCTGATTGATATCGCGGTGCCGCGAGACATTGATCCGGCGGCCAACAAAATTGACAGTATTTATCTCTATGACGTCGATGACCTGCAGGGTGTCGTACAGGCCAACCTCAAGGAACGTCAGAAGGAGGCGATCAAGGCCGAGCAGATCATTGATGAGGAAGTCGAGCGTTTTCATGACTGGCTTTCCAACTTGACGGTGAGGCCGACGATTGTTGCTCTGCGCAAACAGCTTGAGGAGGTGCGGCAGAAAGAGTTGCAGAAAACCTTGTCAAATCTGGGAACTCTCAACGAACATCAACGTAAAGCACTGGATGCCATGAGCAGTGCTATTGTCAACAAGATCCTCCACCACCCGACCCGTCTGCTCAAACAGCTCGATTGTGACGATGACAAGCTGCGTTATCTTGACGCTGTTCAGGTGCTTTTTGACCTTTCCCTTCAGGCGCCTTCTGACGACGCTGAAAAATTACCGGAAAACTAAATCGCTCGCTTACAAGGAGAATCCATGCCTACCACAACATTACGAATCGGAACCCGTGCCAGCGCTTTGGCTCTATGGCAGGCCAACTGGGTCAAGGATCAGCTTGAGCAGCGCTATCCTGAGCTTGAGGTGACCCTCACGAAGATCAAGACCCAGGGCGATAAAATTCTCGACGTTCCACTCGCCAAGGTCGGTGGCAAGGGGCTGTTCGTCAAGGAAATTCAAGAGGCGATGCTGCGTCATGAGATCGATATTGCAGTACACTCAATGAAGGACGTTCCGACGATTTTTCCGCAAGGAACCGGACTGTGTTGCATCACCGAACGCGAAGATTCGCGCGATATCCTGGTGCTGCCTGTCGGGGGACGGTCTCTGGACGACATCCCTCTGAACGGTCGTATCGGTACCTCGTCCCTGCGCCGCAAGGCGCAACTTCTGCATTTGCGTCCGGATTTGCAGATGGTCGATGTGCGCGGCAATGTGGAGACCCGTATCCGCAAGCTTAGGGAAGAAAATCTTGATGCGGTTGTGCTGGCCGCCGCCGGCATGAAGCGATTGGGATTTGTCGACCAGATCGGCTGCTACCTTGAGCCGGACATCTGTCTGCCGGCCATTGGTCAGGGAGCCTTGGGTCTCGAGAGCCGGATTGATGATCAGCGCACCAATGAGCTGATCGATTTTTTCAACCATCCGCAGACTGCCTGTGCAGTCATCGCTGAGCGCGCGGTGCTGGCAACCCTCGAGGGGGGGTGCCAGGTCCCCATTGCTGCTTACGGCCAGGTCACACAAGGACAGCTTGAGTTGACTGCCCTGGTAGCAGATGTAGAGGGTAAAACCTTGCTCAAGCGTTCCATTATTGTGCCGACTGAACAGGCCTATGATGCCGGGGTCGCCCTGGCAAAAGAGTTGCTCGCTGACGGAGCAGCAGCAATCCTGAATGAAGTGTATGGCTGCCGAACATTTCCGGAAGCGGAGCACTAAATGACAGAAGACCATCGGCAGCCTTTGGCCGGGCGGCGCTTTCTGGTGACGCGACCGGCTGCACAGGCCGCCCCTTTTGTTGCCCAGATATACGCTCTGGGCGGGGAGGCCATTTGCGTGCCAACCATCGAGATAGCGTCACCACCGAGCTTTAAAGGCCTGGACCTGGCCGTGGTGGATCTGGACCGCTATCAAATCGTTGTTCTGACGTCGGTCAATGCGGTGCAGACGCTGTTTGCGCGGATGCTCGAGAACAACCAGTATTTCGGGCTGTTGCGTCAACTTGAGCTGGTTGTGGTCGGGCCGAAAACTGCCGCCGCCCTGGAAGAGTACAAGTTGCGTCCGACCCTGATGCCGCAAGATCATAGTGCCGAGGGGGTTCTCGCGATGCTGCTGGAACGAGGAGTCGAAGGTAAAAGGATTCTCTATCCGCGTGCTGCTGCTGCGCGCCCTCTGCTGGCCAGAGAACTGCGCGCGGCCGGGGCGACCGTGGATGATCCCGTGGCCTATGAAGCTGTAATCCCCCGGGAGAGTGCGGGTAAAATCCGTACCCTGCTTGCCGGCGGCGATCTTGATGCCATCTGTTTCAGTTCGTCGTCAACCTTCAGACACCTCCAGCAGATGATCGGAGACGAACTAAAGGGCCTTAAGGGCAAGACGGCATTTTTTTCCATTGGCCCACAAACATCAAAAACCATTCGTGAGTATGGTTTTGATGTTGATCTCGAGCCTGACTCCTGGACCATGGATGCCTTACTGCAGGCGATGGTGAATTATTATCGTTGATGGCGTCGCAACAACTTGCCAACTGCTGCGCCCATTTATAAACAGTCGCGATTATTTCACTGCTGCGACGTGCGCATGTACGACTGATTGTGCAATAATCGCGCGCCTTGCATTTGGCGTTTTTTGCTTATCCATCTAAATTGATGCTCTGTGCGAAGGCATCATCATTAAAGTTTGTATTTCAAGACATACAACAGGAGTGACCTATGAATTTCCCTGATTATCGTCCCCGGCGTCTGCGTCGTAATGCCACTCTCCGGCGTATGGTGCGCGAGACCCACCTGCGAATTGATGATCTGATTTATCCTATGTTCAGCGCTTTTGGTGACAACAGCAAAAAAGAGATCAGTTCCATGCCCGGCATCTATCAACAATCGATAGAGAGTATTGTCGTTGAGGCGAAAGAGGTACGCGATCTGGGAATCCCGGCCGTGCTTCTTTTCGGTATTCCGGAAACCAAGGATGCCGTTGGCAGCGATGCCTACAGTGCGACCGGTATCATCCAGAATACCATCCGCGCCATCAAGGCTGAGGTGCCGGAGTTGATGGTCATAACGGATGTTTGTCTGTGCGAATATACCGATCATGGCCACTGCGGGGTCATCAAAGATGGTGATGTAGATAACGACGCCACCCTGGAGCTGCTGGCCAAAGAGGCGCTGAGCCATGTTCAGGCCGGTGCCGACATAGTCGCTCCTTCCGATATGATGGATGGACGGGTGGCGGCAATCAGGATGATTCTCGATGATCACGGATTCGACCATATTCCGATCATGAGTTATGCAGTAAAATACGCCAGCAGCTATTATGGTCCTTTTCGCGAAGCGGCTGAAAGCACTCCCGGTTTTGGCGATCGCCGCAGTTATCAGATGGATCCCGCCAATCGACTGGAAGCGCTGCGCGAGGCGGCTCAGGATGTCGCCGAAGCGGCCGACTTCCTCATGGTCAAGCCGGCGCTGGCTTATCTGGATATGCTGCGCGAACTGAAAAACAACTTCGACCTGCCACTGGTCGCTTACAATGTGTCCGGCGAATACAGTATGATCAAGGCAGCAGCCGAAAAAGGCTGGATTGACGGCGATGCGGTGATGATGGAGACCCTGTTGGGAATGAAACGCGCCGGCGCCGACCTGATCATCACCTATCATGCCAAGGAAGCGGCGCGGTTGCTGGCAGGGTAATAAGCAACAGAAATAAATTCGAACAACGGGTCACTGTCGAGCTGTGGCCCGTTGTTTTTTCGGCAAAACAGCAGAACTGACTTCGGTATGAAAAGAATTCTCATGGAAGAATACCACATCGATCAACTCCCTAACGGCATCCGCCTGGTGACAGTACCCATGCCACACCAGCACGCAGTGGAGCTTGTTTGTTATTTGGCCGTCGGCGGGCGTTGCGAGCCGCTCGAATATGCGGGAATCTCGCACTTTCTCGAACATATGCTGTTTCGTGGTACGGCCGAGTTTGCCAACAGTACCGAGCTGGAGCGCGCCTTTGAGGAGATTGGTGGCGCCGTCAATGCGTCAACCGATGTCGAAACTACCTGTTTTCATTCGCGGATTCATCCTGATTATATCGAACGCGGTGTCGGTTTGTTTGCTTCCATGATCCGGCGCCCCTGTTTTAACGATATGGATACGGAGCGACGAATTATTCTCGAAGAAGCGCGGGAAGATTTCAATGAGTGCGGCGAACAGATCAATCTCGACAATCTGATGGTTGATCTCTTGTGGCCGGAACATCCATTGGGTGCATCTTTGATCGGTTCTCCGCAGACCCTGAACGCCATCGGTCGGCAACAACTCGAAGCCTATTATCATGACTGGTATCATCCTGCCAATCTGGTGATCTGCGCCTGTGGAGCAGTTGATCCTGCCCTGTTGCGCCGAGCCGCTGAACAGGAGTTTGGCGATTGGGAACGGCGTCCGCTTCTGGCCGTGTCGCCACTGGCGGAATCACAGCAATGGGTGCCGCGCAGCCGCTGGGTGCAGGATTCCGATTCCCAGATCAGCTTTCAGTTGGCTTTTCGTTTGCCGGGGCGTGGTGACGAGCGCACCATGGCCATTCGCCTGCTGCGCCGAATTCTGGGGTGGGGAGCAGGGGCAAGATTACCCCTGCGTTTACGAGAAGAGTTGGGGTTGACCTACTCTGTTGATGTCAGTTGTCTGATGCTGGATGATACCGGTTATCTGGCCATTGATACAGCCGTGGCTCCCGGCAATCTGTGTGCTGCTGTTGAAGAGATACTGACAGTATTGCAGCGGCTGCGTGAGGTACCTTTGACCAGTGACGAGCTGGCGACAGCGGTCAGGACCTATCTGTTTGATCTCGATTTTTCCCGCGATCAGAGTGAATCTCTGGCGGTACGTTATGGGTGGGGGTTGCAGGCGGGGTATCTGCGCACTCTGGAGCAGGATCGTCGGGAGTTATTGGCTCTGACTCCTGACTATCTGCGGGAAGTGATGCAGGATGTGCTGACTCCGGCAGTGATGAACCTCGCCGTTGTCGGCCCTTGGACGGAGAAGGAGTGCCACCAGATAGAGCGACTGCTCCATGTCAGTCCATTGTGATTGTTACCAGCGTATTTTGACCGTTTTGTAAAAGAAGTTTTTGAAGCGATAGAATTTTTTCCGCTCTTTTTCTTCCTTGGAGGATGGATCGCAGGCGCGGAACAATCGTGCCAGTTTGGGCATATTGGTTCCCCCTTCACTGCGCGCCCTTTCTACTACCCTCAACACCAGATCACGGGTAATCTCCTGCCGTGCGTAGGGCTCATAGAGGGCCGACCAGAAATCCTCTTCTTGTTGCAAAATCTTCTGCAGCATGTCTTCAGCCAATTGTTCCGTCAGGGCGCGATTCTGGTCGGCACTGTCAGCACGACTGAAGGCCTGAGGCTGGAGGGCATTTGTGATCTCCGGTGCGTCGATAATTTTGTCGCGACGTAACAGCATGGCCCGTAGCAGAATGCTGCGTAGCTCGCGAATGTTGCCGGTGTAATGATGGCGGCTGAGGAGGTTTTTGGCCGTCTGGCTGAGTATCGGCATGCCGCTGTTGTCTTCCTGTTTGTGATAAGCCTGAAAAAGGCGACCAAGGAGGTGGACAGCGAGATCAGGGATATCTTCGCGGCGCTGGTTCAGAGAGGGAACCTCAATGATCAGCTCAGATAAGCGATGGTAAAGGTCTTCACGAAAGGCTCCGGCGGCGATCAGTTGGCGCAGATCACGATTGGTGCCGGCAACCAGCAGTACCTGTGAATGACGGGTAATGTTTTCTCCGAGGCGGATAAATTCGCCGTTGTCGAGAAAGCGCAAAAGCTGAACCTGGGTTTTAGGGTCTGCGTCACCGATCTCATCGAGAAAAACTACCCCGCCATGAGCTTCTTCGAGGATGCCGCGTCGGTCGCTGTGGGCACCGGTAAAAGCCCCCCGTTTGTGGCCAAAGAGCTCCGAATAGGTGAGCTCGCCGCTGTAAGCGGCAATGTTGGTTTTTTTCAGCGGCAAACTGCTGCGACTTGGCAACAATTGGCGGAAAATACGATTGAGTTCAGTATAGAAGTTGTTGAACAAAAATTCCTTGCCGGCACCGGTTTCTCCGGTGATCAGGATGGAGGGCAGACCGAGGAACTCTCCCTGGTCCGGAACCCCCTGTTTATGCCACTGGGCGATCCGTTCACATAGCGGCGGACTGATCCGCTGGATTGCGGTGATGATTTCCTGGGTTTTGCTGGAATTGCCAATGATGTTGCCAAGTCGATACGAGGTGATTTGCGGGTCTTTGTAGCCGACATCCTGGCGCAGGCGGTCGATTTCACTGGTGAGCTGGTCAATTTTCTGCAGAATCGACAGGTGATGACCGATCATACGCGCAATAATCTGCAGGATGCGCCGATGTTCATGGGTAAAATAATGCGGCCTTAAGCTGTCGAGACAGACAACAGCAAGAACTTCATCGTTGTAGACAACCGGGACGGCGATCTCACTGCGAATCGCCTCGGTAACCAGTCGATAGAATTTATCCTCGGCGCTACTGTCGTGGCAGTCATCAAGAATCTGCGGTTGACGGGTGGCCGCAGCGAGTCCGGTGAGGCTGCGCTGATCAGCGGGAAGCTCCTTGCCCCCCACACGGATCGGGGGAATATATTTTTTCATCCATTCCTTGTTTTTAGCGCCGACCAGGTTTCCCTGATCGTCTTCCACCAGCAGCCAGCGCTCTCCCTGAAACTCACGTACCAGAGCGAGACTGCCGGTGTCAGCCCCGATGAGTTGGGTAGCTTTGGAAAGTACCCGGTGTAGAAAGGGTCGCAGCCCATCTCCGGACTGCTGCAGCAGATCGCCAATTTCAGAGAGGATCTGGATCTCCAGGTGTTCGTCGCCGATTTCCTGTACCACCCGCTGCGCCATTTCCGCATGAGCATCAAGCAGGTCGCGCTCAAACGGGGTGAACTGATAGCGATCCTTGGTGTAGTAATTGACCAGACAGATGACCCGACGGTTGTGTTTGTCGTAGCGCGGCACCATGTAAAGAGATTTCAGGCCGAGGTTTTCTGTCAGGTAACGTTTCTGCAGGGTTTCGGCGTTCAGGTCTTCGATATACAAAGGAGCCAGCAGGCTATCATCGACGATGACACCGGCGCGATCGATGAAGCGCGAGAGGAGGGACTCGCCCGGTGCCAGATTTATCAGTTTTTCTTCTTCGTAGAGACGCCGAGCTTCACGTTCTTTGGAGTAGGAGGCGAGGATTTCCAGGGTGCGTTCGCCGTCAATGTCTGATGGCACCGGAATGAGTACCGATGCCAGGGCCACGCGGTCAATCAGTTGCGCCGCCGATTTCACCATAAACAATGCGGCTTCGCGTTTTTTTGCTTCGTCAACCCGGCGTGCCAGCAGCAGTTGTTGCTGGTATTTGCGCGCCCGATTCAGGGTCGGTGCCGCTTCGCTCAGAAGTTTGCGCAGTTGGCGCAAGAGCAGCTCAGGCGGTGACTGATCATAACGACTGCGGTCAAGGCTGACAACACCGATAGCGCGGCCTAAATGAAGAATCGGCAGCAGGTAATAGGCTTCCTGCGCGGAAGCATTTACTGGCGCGGTAGTTTTTGGATGGCGGGAGAGGCCGGCAACCGCCATCTCCCGTTTTTGCTGATAGACCAGCGGTATCGGGAAAAAACTGTCATTGATGGGAAAGCTTGACTCGCTGATGCCATGCAGATCATCACTTTCAGCAGCAGCACAATTTAAGGACCCCATGGTCAGATCTTCTAGATAGATGCGACATTGTCCGCCGCCGGAGAGGAGTTGCACTCCTTGGGAAATGCGGCGCAAGATTTCGAGCAGATTTTCTTTGCCATACTCATGAAGGCTGACGATTATCTGATCGATTTGTTTTTGTGTCGGTGTGTGCATTGAGTTTCCCCGGTGAGTTGTTTGTCACTCATCTGCAGGGTAATGAGATTGCTGGTGGCTGTCAAAATGATTTTTCAGTATTTTTTTAATGACATGTATGCTGAGAATTCACGTCATTTTTTAATCTTTTGTGCTCCGGCACGTCTACGCAAATTTTTAAATGAGCTTTTGTTTCAGTACCTTGTTCAGGAAAAATGAGAGAGGGAGAAGATTGTAAGTTTTTTTTTATGAAATTTTTTCTCCGTGTCTAAGTATCTAAATAGTTGAATATTAAGCGCTTTTCTTTTTTTCTTCTTGCCCCTTCCCACCATCTGGTGAATAATGTAGTCGCCCTGTCCGGGCATTGAAGCGGGGAATAAATTTTATGGGAGTTGTTTCGATTAATAAAAAGCCATTGCTACCGGAATCTCCCGTTGATCCATGTGGGGAGCAAACCTGTTGCCTGCTGTCTGCGCCCGATGTTCTTGCAGATCTTCTTTCGGCCTGTCTTGAAAACGCCAATTCTCAAATCGTGTCTGAGATTATTCTGCAGGATGCCCCCTTCACTGCCCATTTGATCGATATTGCGGTGAAGTGGAACCCCGACACACTCAACGCGACCGAGCCCGTTACTGCCGCAGTACAGTCCTTGGGATACCCGATGATTGTCAGTCTGGTTTTACAGTCTGCGCGTCGGGTGCTCGAACGCAAGATGTCTGTCGAGGAAATACTTTTTTTGCAGCAACTTTGGCGGACATCTCGCTTTTCCGGTCAAGCAGCCCGCTGCATCGCCCCGTCAGTAAATTATCCCTATATAGAGGAAGCACAGTTAGGTGGGCTACTGCAGAATCTTGGCCTTTATCAACAGTTGATCCAACATGGCGATCTATTTCTTGCGGAAAGTCCGGTTCCCTGGAGTTGTGAGGAGCAGATAACGTGGGAGCGGCGACTTTTTCAGACCGACCATCTGCAGTTGGCCGCAGAGAAAATCGAAAGCTGGCGCCTCGACTCGTTTCTGGCTGATGCGGTCCGTTTTCTGGTTGTCGATAGTGGCCAGTTGCAATCTGCCAATCCGCTGTTCCGTGTTGCCAGGCTGGCACAACTGTTTGCTGCCAGTGGTGCAAAGCTGAGCCCTGAGGCAGGCCGCCTGGGGGAATTGTTTTTTAATCTGCGGCCGGTGGAAACAGATTATCTGTTTGATTGGGTCAACGGCCTGTCTGCTCCATTTCCCCAAAATAAGCATGATACTGCGGTGGCAGTTGATAACTTCAACAGGTCGTGCCAGAGACTGACCAGGCAGATTTTTCTGATTGCCAGTCAGGAGGCGGCGCGCGGTCGTCTGACACGAGGCACAACACCCGAAGAGATTGGGGATATTGCCGGCAGTCTTTACCTGGAGAACAGTCCGGCACAGAGGGTATATTTTTTCCTGCTTGATCAGCGGCGTCAGGAACTGGTTGGGATCTCTTCTAAAGACGGCTCACGTCTGTCTCGTGAACTTAAGATCCCTCTGGCCAAGGAGGCAAGCCTGGCGGTGCGAGCGCTTTCCGGAGAGATTGCTATCAGCAGTTTCACAGCGGATCAGGCATTGACTGTTACCGACCATCTGCTTACGCGGTTGTGCGGCGGTCAGGGGTTTGTTTGTTATCCGTTGCGTTCCAATGGGCATCCCCTGGCAGTCGTGGTTTTTGGTCTGAAAAGCGAAAGCGATGTTGCCGGACTTCAAACCCAATCGGTGGCAATTTTGCACCCAATCATCAGTGCGGCTCTGGCACAGGTGTCGATCGGGGAATTTAATCGTGTCACCGACGGCAATCTTCTTCTGCGTCGGGTCAATCACGAGATCAGCAGCCCGCTGACGATCATCGGTAATTATGCCGAAGTTCTCAAACACAGTCTTGCCGACAAGGCCGGCCGCGAATTGGCTGAGGCGATCAAGCAGGAGTCACAACGGGTTGACGAAATTGTCCACTATTATCTCAACCAGCAGGATATGTTCGAGTTTCCTGATCAACAGGTTGATCTTAATCAGCTTGTGCAGGAGACGGTCGACACATTGCTTGATGCCGAACTCACACCCCGTAATATTGTGGTACAATTTCAGCTTCAGGAAGATCTGCCGCGCCTGTCGACTATGGCAGTTCTGGTTCGTCAGATCCTTGTTAATCTGGTTAAAAATGCGGCGGAAGCCCTTGAGAATGGTGGGCGTATTGTACTGGCGACCCGTGAGGGCTTTTGTTCCGAACGCGGGCGTTATGTCGAAATCGGGGTTGCCGATAACGGTCCCGGAATACCCGCTGCAGTGAGAGATCGGCTTTTCCGTCCGGTTGTCAGTACCAAGGGCGGTGGCCATAACGGTTCCGGTTTAAGTATCGTTAAGGGGATGGTCGAGGATCTCGGTGGTCGGATCAGTTGTCACAGTAGCCCGGAAACCGGTACCAGTTTTTGTCTGCAATTACCGTTGGTGGATGATTTCAGCCTGTTTACATGAATAAGGGGGGAAATATGCAACAGGGGAATGCAGCGACGTTGGAGAATCCTTCAGCGGGAATCCTGATCGTTGGCGAGCAGTTGCCCTTGTTATACAGCCTTCAGGCCTTGATGCGGATCAATGGTTATCGCACTGATTTGTCGTCCTGCTGCGACGATGCACTGAAAAAACTCAAGCAGGGGCGCTATGGTCTGCTTTTGCTTGATCTGCAGATTTCCGGTCGGGACAGTTGCAATCTTCTTGAACGTGTTCGTCAATCCTGCCTCGATGTTGAAACCGTTGTCCTGGTTTCTGACAGTTCCGTTGTGTCAATCAAGGAAGCGCTCCGACTGGGAGCTTACGATTTCGTGCGCAAGCCATACCGTCCGGAAGATCTGTTGGTAAGTATCAGCCGAGGGCTGGAGCGACAACAATACAAGCAACAGTTGCGCCGCACCGAGCTGGCTCTGGCGGAGTCGGAGCGGATGCATCGTTTTATTGTCAATAATTCTCCTGATTTTATCTATATGCTTGACGCCGATGGCGTTTTCACCTTCGCTAACGATATGGTCGAAGAATTGCTGGGATACAAACGCCACGAGATTATTGGGCGTCATTTCTCCGGTCTGATTCATCCGAATAACGCTGATGCTGCCCATCGATTTTTCAGTGAACAGCGGACTGGTGAGCGGGCCGCCCGTAGTATCGAAATCCGTCTACAGGCAAATCAGGGTAGCACGGAAACCGAAGCTCGCGGAGAAGTACTGGTTGAGCTCAATGCCATGGGAGTGTACACGCAGAACAAGGCCGGTCAAAAAGAATTTATCGGCACCCTTGGCAGCGCCCGTGATATCACCGAAAGAAAACGCTCAGAAGAACGGATCAGCTATCAAGCTTATCATGACCTTCTGACCCGTCTGCCGAACCGCCTGCTTTTTGCCGACCGCATGACCCAGTCTCTTGCTCATGCGGCACGTAATAAAACGAGAATTGCAGTGATATTCATCGATCTCGACCTCTTCAAGGAGATCAACGACTCCTATGGTCACGTGATCGGTGATCGGGTTTTACAGCAGGTGGCAAAACGCATTCTCAAATGTGTGCGCGCCGAGGACACGGTCAGTCGCTTCGGTGGCGATGAGTTTTCACTGTTGCTGACAAATATTGAGTCGCTGGAGGATGCCACTGTTGCTGCTGAGAAAATCCTCGCAGCGATCAGGTTGCCGTTGATCGTTGATGGTCATGAATTGTGCTTGAGCGCAAGCATGGGGATTGCACTCTATCCTGAAGCCGGTGAGACAATTGAGGACCTGCTCCACAGCGCCGATACTGCCATGTATCACGTCAAAGGAACAGGAAAAGACGGTTATTGCGCCTACGATCGGCGGATGGATAAACAGCCAGGATCCGTTACTGTTGAGCACGAATTGAGGAATGCTCTTGAGCGCAACCAGTTGCAGGTTTTCTTTCAGCCCAAGGTTGATCCTGCCCTTAGCAACATTGTCGGCATGGAGGCTCTGTTGCGCTGGCAGCATCCGCACCGTGGCCTGCTCTATCCTGCCGACTTCATTCATGTTGCCGAAAAAACACGGCAGATTATACCGATAGGCGACTGGGTGTTGCAACAGACCTGCACCGAGATGCTGCGCTGGCGGCAGCAGGGGTTGCCGCGGATCAGGATGTCTCTGAATCTTTCTGTGATACAGCTCGAACAGGAAGACTATGTCGACAAATTTACCGCCATCATCAAAGGAGCGGGGCTGGCGGCAGAATTGTTTGAATTGCAGATTACCGAGCAGGGGATGCTAGATGGTTCCGGCAGGGTTGCCAAAGCCTTACGAGTTTTGAGCCAGACCGGCGTTTCCGTTGCCATTGACGATTTTGGTTGCGGCCATTCATCACTCAATTATTTGCGCGACTATCCGGTCAACACCCTGATGATCGACCGTTCTTTTGTTCGTGATATCTCCCAGGATCCGGAACAGTCACGAATCGTTAACGGTATCGCCATGATGGCCCGCGGTCTGAACTTAAATCTCATGGCCAAGGGTGTTGAAAATCTCATCCAACTGGAGCACCTGCGACAGCTTGGTTGTAATGAAGTCCAGGGGTACCTGTACGGGGAGGCAGTTTCTGCAGATGCTGCCTTTGCCCTGTTGCGCCGCCATCCGACCCTGGGGCCGGCTTCCAGCCTGATCAGGCATTAAAAAGTGTGTCAGCAACCCGGAACGGACAGGCAGTTTTCTCCCTGATCAGCTCAAGGCTCGATTCTGGTGCCAGTTCAATCAACGTGAGCCCCTTTTCTGCATCAACTTCAAAAACCGCCAGGTCGGTAACCACCATATCAACAACATTTTTGCCGGTTAATGGCAGGGTACATTCGGTCAGCAGTTTCGAGGTGCCATCCTTGGCGCAGTGATCCATCATAATGACGATCTTCTTGACGCCGGAGACCAGGTCCATGGCGCCGCCTGGTCCCTTGACCATGCTGCCGGGGATCATCCAGTTGGCCAGATCACCGTATTGAGAGACCTGCATGGCTCCTAAGACCGACATGTCGATATGACCGCCGCGTACCATGGCGAAAGATTCGGCGCTGTCGAAAAAGGCGCCGCCGGGTAGCCAGGTGATGGTCTGCTTGCCGGCGTTGATCAGATCGGCGTCTTCCTTGCCTTCTTGCGGGAAGGGGCCGACCCCCATCAGGCCGTTCTCGGCATGCAGGGTAACGGTGATGTTGTCGGGAATATAGTTGGCGACCAGGGTCGGCATGCCGATGCCGAGGTTGGCATACATGCCGTCCGTGAACTCCTTGCTGATCCGTCTGGCTTGCCACTCCCGTGCCGGAGTGAACCCCTTCACCGTCATCTTGCCGGCCAGGGTGCGCTGTTCAATCGGCTTTTCCAGATGGGAACTGATCAGGATACGGTCGACATAGTTGCCGGGAACATGAACCTGATGGGGATCAAGCTCGCCGATTTCGACCACTTCTTCAACCTCGGCAACAGTGATACGCCCGGACTTGGCACAGGCAGCGTTGAAATTATTGGCGGTGTAGCGGAAAATCAGGTTGCCGGCCTTGTCGGCTTTCCAGGCCTTGACCACTGCCAGATCAGCAACAATGCTTTCTTCCAGAACATACTCTTTGCCGCCAAAGGTCTGAACCGGTTTATTCTCAGCCAGCACGGTCCCATAGCCGGTACGGGTAAAAAATGCCGGTATGCCGGCGCCGCCTGACCGCAGCTTTTCCGCCAGGGTGCCCTGAGGGGTCAGTTCCAGTTCCAGCTCACCGCTTAAAAACTGTTGTTCAAACAGAGCGTTTTCGCCGACGTAGGAGGAGATCATCTTCTTGATCTGGCGGGTCTGCAGCAGCCAGCCCAGACCAAAGTTATCGACTCCGGCGTTGTTGCTGACCACGGTCAGGCCACTCACGCCGCTGTCGCGCAGGGCCTTGATCAGGTTTTCCGGGATGCCACACAGGCCAAAACCGCCGGCAGCAATAGTCATGTTGTCGCTAACCAGACCTTCGAGGGCTTTAGCGGCATCGGTGAAGATCGGTTTCATCGTTTTTCTCCTGTAAATATTGCAAAGTTCAGTTCACCACAGAGTCACAGAGAAGGCAGAGCTTTTTGGGGAAACCTTTTAAAAGGGTTCAATAGCCTCTGGGTTATACAAGCACTTTGGCTTATCTGCTTTTTCAGATTCTCTCAGTGTCTCTGGTAGATATTTTTTAAACTAACTCAAAGATCGCCGCTATCGCTTCACCGCCACCGATGCACAGGGTGGCCAGGCCATACTTTTCGCCACGGACTTGCATCTCCCGCAACAGGGTCGCGGTCAGGCGGGCACCGCTGGCACCGATGGGATGGCCGATTGAAACGGCACCGCCATTGACGTTGACCTTCTCTGGGTCAAGGCCGAGCATGTTGATCGCTACCAGAGGAACGGCCGAAAAAGCTTCATTGATTTCGAACAGGCCGATATCACTCAATTTGAGGCCGGCTTTCTGGCAGCATTTGCTGATCGCATCGACCGGGGCTTCAGCAAACTTGTCGGGGTGAATGCTGTTGGTCGCAGCGGCAACCAGGCGTGCGATCGGTTTGAGGTTATGGGTTTTTATTGCCTCTATGCCCGCCAGTAGGGACATCCCTGCGCCATCATTGATGGTCGAAGCGTTACCGGCGGTAATGGTTCCGGTTTTGCTGAAGACGGGGCGCAACTCCGCCAGCTTGTCCACTGCGCCGCGTAGCGGTTCTTCGTCTGAGCTGATGGTAATATCCCCTTTGCGGGTCTTGATGACAATCGGCACCAGCTCTTCCTTGAACGTACCGTTGTTGTTTGCCGCCTGTGAACGTTCATAAGAACGTCTGGCAAAAACATCCTGTTGGTCGCGGGTCAGGCCGTGGGCCTGGATCCACTCGTCAGTAATTTCCCCCATGTGACGTCCGGAATAGGGGTCGCGCAGACCATCGAAAATGATCAGGTCAATCAGCTCACCGTTGCCGAGACGCTGACCGAAACGCGCTTTTGGCAGGGCATAAGGGGACTGAGACATGCTTTCCATGCCGCCGGCCAGGGCAACCTGATGGTTGCCGAGGGCAATTCCGTCGGCTGCGAGCAGAATTGACTTGAGGCCACTGCCGCAGACCTTGTTGATCGTCATGGCTGCTGTGCTGTCGGGCAGTGCGGCAATGCGCATGGCCTGACGTGCGGGGGCCTGGCCTGCTCCTCCCTGGAGAACCTGGCCGATAATAACTTCGTCAATGGCCTCTGGCGGCAGTCTAGTGGAGTCCAGGATATGTCTGATGGTTTGTGCCGCCAGTTCCGGCGCGGTCAAGTCGCAGAGCGCTCCGCCAAAGGAACCGAAAGGAGTGCGCTTTGCACAGATAATGTAGACGTCGCTCATCATTTAATCCTTTGTGCTTATTGCGGATGCTGCGGCCTCTGGAGTGCCCCGTAAGGAAGTTCTTCCCGGAAACGGCCCTTTTCGCCAATCCCGGCGTTGATCCGGGACTTTGTTTGTGCGCCGCAAAGGGCTACGCCCCCACTAAAATTTTTGATTTTCCGGGTCTTGTGAAAACCAGTTCGTTTCCACATCAAAAATGTGCTGCACGTCTATCCGGGTTTCCGGACGGACACGAGTGATAAAAGGCAGCTCGGAGCAACAGGCAACATGATAAATATTTTGATGGTGAACCCAGTTTTGGTTGTAGATCTCAGAGCAAATTCGGACCGGCGGAGTTTGATGTTCATTCGCAAAAACAACGAACGTATTTGCCGGTGTAAGAAGAGTATACTATGGGAATGGCCGGACCGCGACTCTTTTGATGTTGATGGTCGGCAGCTCTGCAGAAAGCCGAGGTACGCCTCAGCGAGACGTATCCAGGCCCGGTTTCCAGACTGATCAAACACTGAACTTAAATGAAACGATTGTACCGGCGGCTCCGTGTTTTAATCCGGTGTTGCCAGCCCCAGTAATTCAGTGATGTGAAGAACCGATTGCGGCATTTGTGCCTGCTGTAATCCCCAGGCCAGTTGCAAATGACAGCCGGGGTTACCGGTCACCAGAATCTCGGCCCCGGTTTTTCTGACGTTTTCCAGCTTGCGATCCAGAATTTTCTGGCTTTCGTCAGTAAACTTGAGGCTGAAGGTTGCCGCCGACCCACAACACCATGATGCCTCTTTCATTTCCCGGAACTCAACGCCGGGAATGGACCTGATCAACTCGCGGGGTTGTTTGCTGATCCCCTGCGCGTGGCACAGGTGGCAGGGTTCGTGATAGGTGACGGATTTTTCAACTGGTTTCAGCCCTTCCGTGCGAATCCCCTGTGTGAATAGAAACTCACTGATATCCTTGATCTTCTGGTGGAAGAGATGGAGGCGCTCATGGTCTGCGCGCTCAGCCAGAATTTCCTCATATTCCTTCAGGGCCGCCCCGCAACCAGCGCAATCGGTCACGATAGCGTCGACGTCCAGATCAAGGAACAGATCCAGGTTGAATGCGGCAATCTCTCGAGTCGTGTCCCGGTCACCTTCGGTCAGATGGGGAGCACCACAGCATTTCTGCTGTTTCGGCGTAATAACATCAAAGCCTTGATGATTCAGCACCTTCACCGTCTGGCGTGATACTTCCGGGTAGAGCAGGGTCATGACGCAGCCGAGAAAGAAGGCCACGGTGCCGCGCTTCTCTCCTTTAGCCGGGCTGAGATCCGGCAACTGCGGTCTTAACGGGGGGTGAAGCGCCGGCAGCATGCCCTCGGCCTTGTCGATCCAGGCTGGTCCCAGCTTCAGGATTTTGCTGTTACGCACCAACCATTGGATGCCGAGTTTCTGGTAAAGACGGGCCGGCAGCATGGAGGTTTCCATCAGATCAGGATTCGGCACCATTTTTTTCAAGACCAGGTTGCGCAGGGTGCCCTGCCACTTTGGTGCTGGTAGCTGCTGATGCACCTGGGCGCGGCAGATCTCCATGACCTCCCCGGCTTTGACACCGGATGGACAGGCGCTCGTACAGGCGCGACAGTCGAGACAGAAAAAGGCCTCTTCCTTCATCGCCAGATTAAAGTCGAGCCTGCCCTCGGCGACGGCCCGGGCCAGAGCCACCCGGCCCCGGGGGCTGGAACGCTCCCGCCCGGTCAAGGCAAAGGTCGGACAGGTTGGCAGGCAGAAGCCACAGCGCATACATTGCAGTACGTCTTCGTAGGCGGGGGCGTCCTGGTCGGTAAAGTTGCCCAGCAGCTGCTGATCGCTCATGGCTTACTCCTGCTCGCTGACGAAAATCTTGCCGGGATTCATGATCCCCTGGGGATCAAAGGCCGACTTGATGCGGCGCATGACGGCAACCCCGCCAGGACCGATCTGCTTAGCGAGATAGCCTTTCTTGGCAATGCCGATGCCGTGTTCGCCCGATACCGTGCCACCCCAGGCCAGTACCTGTTCGTAAAGCTCGTCGTAGAAGGCGTGGGCGCGTTTCATCTCATCCTCGTTGCGTTCGTCACAAAGGACGGTTGGATGCAGGTTGCCATCGCCGGCATGACCAAAGGTGCCGACGGTGAGCTGATATTTTTCCGTAAGTTGTTCAATCAAAGTGAAGGTGTCCGCCAGCTTAGAGCGGGGAACGGTGGCATCTTCAAGAAGCGTAGTGGGTGATACGCGTGCCAGAGCCGACAAGGCAGTACGGCGGGCCTCGGCTAATTTCATAGCATCCTGTGCGTCTTTGGCCTGGTGCACTTCAGCCGATCCCACCTGCTCGAGAATCGCCTTTAACGCTTCGGCCTCTTCAGCAACCACTGCTGGATGGCCATCAACTTCGATCAACAGCAGGGCCGCCATCTGCCGTGGCAGGCCGATGCCGGCATAATCTTCAACACAGTTGATGGTGGCCTTGTCCATGATCTCCATGGTTGACGGGATGATCTTGGCGGCGATTATTTTCGAGACGGCTTCACCGGCGGTGCGAATATTATCAAAATAGGCCAGAAAGGTCTGTTTTGTTTGCGGCGGAGGAATTAGTTTCACGGTGATTTCAGTAATGATGCCGAGAGTTCCTTCCGACCCAACCAGCAGATCCTTAAAGGCGTAACCGGCGACATCCTTGACACTTTTGCCGCCGGTGGAAATCAGGCTGCCATCGGCCAGTACACAGGTCAGGGCCATGACATAATCGCGGGTGACGCCATATTTCAGGCCACGTAAGCCGCCGGCATCTTCCATGACGTTGCCGGCCAGGGTAGATATTTTCTGTGAACCCGGATCGGGCGGATAAAAAAGCCCTTTTTCTGCTACCGCGTTGAACAGATCAAGAGTCACCACTCCTGCTTCACAGGTCGCCGTGAGGTTTTCTTCATCGATTTCCAGAATCCGGTTCATCTTGGTCAGGCAAATGACGATGCCGCCATTGATGGGAATGCTCCCACCAGAAAGGCCGGTAGCGCTACCGCGGGGCGTCAACGGGATGTTGTGACCTCGGGCAACCTCCACGACCTTGATAACATCCTGCGTGCTGGTCGGATAAACGACCAGGTCGGGCATGGCATGAAGCCCCGGTGTTGAGTCGTAACCCAGGACCAGCAGGTCTTCTTTTGCTGTAATCAGCTTATCTTTTCCGAGAGCTTGTTCAAGTTGCTCCACTGCGCTTTGT
Organism: Geobacteraceae bacterium; assembly: GCA_007125165.1. Lineage (GTDB taxonomy): Bacteria > Desulfobacterota > Desulfuromonadia > Desulfuromonadales > Geopsychrobacteraceae > Pelovirga. The sequence continues at coordinate 32,891 of SLDV01000039.1, forward strand.
GTGATCATGGGGACCTCGCGGGTTCTTGGATAGCGCCCAGCTGTCACGTTAATCGCAAGAGTTAACAGCGAGGAGCGAGTTGTCTGTATGTGACAACCGTTGTCTGGTTTTGGTGGATAGGTGGTAAAATGGTAATACCAGAAAACCTATCTTCTTGTCGCTTATATGTCAAGATCTGACCAGCTATTTCAGCGTTCACTCAGATAGGTTTAAAAGTCACACGAATCATCACCTCTACCATACAAGATAAAACCTTATTGATTAGTAATAAATTTTTGGAAGGGGAGGTAATACCCCCCCCCTTCCAAAGTTTTAAATTTGTAACCATAAACATTAACTAGTCATTCTTTATTACAATGATGCTATGGTTCGATTACGATACTTACATTGGCAAGAAAGTACCGAAGCCCATAGCTATCGCAATCACTGTAAGGATACCTGCAAACAATAAATAGTAAGTCAAAGGAATAATCGTTTTACGGATAATTTCACCTTCTCGATCCAATAGACCAACTGTCGCACCTGCTGCTACAACGTTATGAACTGTAATCATGTTACC
>SLDV01000100.1 GCA_007125165.1 Geobacteraceae bacterium
ATCCGTATTGACTCCACCTTTGCAACTGCGGTAGAAAGTCCCCCTGCTTGCCACCCTAGCTCAGTCGGTAGAGCAACTGATTCGTAATCAGTAGGTCGTCGGTTCGATTCCGATGGGTGGCTCCAGAATAAAAAAAGGTTACAGTCTAATGGCTGTAGCCTTTTTGTTATACGCCCTCCACTATCAAGCGTCGCTTGTAACGCCGGGACAGGTCCGTTCTTTATCCAAATCGAAATCGCTATCGGGATCGAAATCGTTCTTGCTGTTGCCGAAGACCGCTTGATCCTCTTGAATCTGGTAGCTCCGGCCAACCAGACGACGTAGCCAATCCAAAGGTGATAGCCATCAGGGTCATCATGTCCAGGTGTCACCTCTTTTCGATCCCGATTTCGATTTCGATTTCGATAGCGATTTCGATTTCGATTTGGTGGACCCATTAGATAGACAGGGCTGCGTGGAGTGATGTGGCAATCCTGATGCAACTACTGCAGACGGTCAGACAACAACTCCGTATTTTTCTGCACACTTCAGCAGTGATTGCACATGCTCATCTTCGTCGTGGGCGAGGGACTGAACCAGCCTTGCGGTTTCGGTATCGGCCAGACTCACCAGCACCCGGGCGTGAACATCAACAAAATAGCGCTCCAGTTTAATGGCGAAGGTTAATGCATCATTGATGCCGATGGGTTGTCTGGAGCGGTGCAGCACGGCCTTGGCTTTCTCATGCATGCGTTCCACCTTTTTAATCGTTTCATTCTCGGTAATTTCCATACCGTTTTTGGTAACAATTTTATCGACGAAGTCAAGCAGGATAGCGTGCTGTTTTTCATCGTCGACAAGTTTCAGAAAAACATCTTTGACCTCCTGATCGATACCTTTTATCGCGGAAAAATTCTGGTACACTTCACTCAACATCATTTCCACTTCACGGCACATTCTGATTAATTTCATTAAACACATCCTTGCAAAAGAAGGGAATCTATCGAGGGCTTTTTCATTTTTCAGACAAGATGATCCGTCAATCACCGGCGACCATGCCACTGAAGCAATTTGACCAGATAGCGGGACTTCATCTGCTCACTCGCCAGTGCCCGCTTGACCGGTGAGAGCTTCAAAACAGCGCCCAACAGGGCGGCCAGAGCACGATGACTGAAAAGCATCTGATTGTCAAAAATCAGATGCTGCAGCTTACCCCTTTCAATGGCCATCACCACGACCCGATGGACGTTGTCAACCGGGGTAAAAACCCGTTTCTCGCGGGGCACCAAAGACAAGCTGCGCGGCGCACAGACACGCACACAGACTCCGCACCCCAGGCAAACATCATCATCGACTTTGGCGATATGGTGTTTTGGTTGATGCGGATCGTTGGCGGACACCAGGCCGATCGCTTCGACCGGACAGACCTGAACACACTTTGCACAGCCGGTGCAACTTTCCGGTGTAACCAGCGGAAGAAAGTTGGAGGTATGAACCGGCTGGAGAATGCCGTATTTTCGGGCGGCAATCATCGCCTCACAACAACAGCCGCAGCAATTGCAGATAAAGTTCACCCGCTTTTGAACATTTTCTCCAAACTGGACCAGGTTGTGCTCGTAAGCCTGATCCAGCAGATCCAGACATTCAGCGGCATCAATCGCCCGGGCGTGCCCACTGCGGGTCAGGGACTCGGCGCTGCTGTTGAAGGTCATGCAGATATCCAGCGGCGCACTGCAATTCTTGCCCAGGTGTTCCATCTTGTGGCGGCAATAGCACAGGCCGACTCCGATATGGCTGGCCGAACTGATCACTTCTGAGGCCCGTTCATAATCGAGGATATGTAATGCCTGATCAGCGGCACCATCGCCAACTACTGATTCATTGACAAAAACCCGACCAAGCTGGGTCTGACCATCGATAAAAAGGCTTTTGATGAAATCTTCCTCGACGTTCAGATACTGATAAAACAGCTCAGCCAGCACCTTCTGATCAACATCTCCGCGCAGTCGCATCAAGGAAAACTCAAAAAATCCGGCCATGGGGGGCGGCAGCACGTAAACCGGTTCTCCATTTTGTTCCACATCCACCAGGATGGCTCGGCTGGCCAGCTCATCCAGAATATTACGACTCTCGACCTCACTCAGGCGCCAGCGCCGGGCGGCTTCTGCCGCCCTGAAGGGCCTTATGGGCAGCAAGGCGATCAGTCCTGCCTCCTTTTCACTGATCAGAATTTTCAGGATTTCGTAAAGAGTTGCAGACGGAGGGGCCCCCTGAGGGAAGCGATTAAGGCGTTCGACAAGATGTCCGTAGGCGGAAGCCTTTACCGTTCGATGAGCCATTGATGACTCCTGATTGCAAGGGTTGCCTGGTTACCGAATCATAACTTGCCGATCATCCCGATGCCGGCAACTTAAGAGCCTCATAAAGGTATAACATACCGTAGATCAGCAGGGCGGAGCAGATAATACAACCGATACAGGTAACGGCCATGACCACCGCAACACGAGGATGCTTGACCTGCCAGCAGCGCCACGTAAGAAAAGCGGTGAGCAGTGCCGCAGGAATCAACAACAGCAAAAACAACATCAGATCCTCATGATGCAGAACAGACAGAAGGTTGAAATAGCTTAAAAAGTGCCGGCGGCAATCAGTGAATCATAAAAAAGACGCTTATATCTGCGCAAAAATCCGGTCCAGGGTAGCGCCCAGGATGACATGATTAACCCCCATCCCCAGATAACCGGTCTGACCATAGGTGTCATATTCGGCTATCTGATCAATCAATTCTGCCAGCGCGACCCGGGGCACGGAGCACAACTCTTGACGGTTTATCAGCTCATTGATCCTGTGCGCAATAAAATCTGGCAGTTCCTGCTGTTCCCGGGCGACCCGGGTGACCCTCAACAATTCTTCGATCTGGTCCATACCGCGCTGCTCCGTAAAAAAGACACGCCGAGATATCCTGTCCTTGTAAAGACTGATTTCATCAGCGGGAACATGTTATCATAGCTTTGCCGAGCCACCAAACAGGGTTTATATGATTCGCCATATCACATGTACTAAAATTTATCTTCCCGTCCGACTCCTCTACTGTCTGCTACTTTTTCTCTTTTCAATCATGCCGGCAGTAGCCGCAAATAGCGCGGACACAGTCGATTTTCGTGCCTGCCTCGCCCAACTACATGAAGTGGCCATACAACAGGGAATCTCAACGGAAAGCTTCAACCGGGCAACCGCCCGGATTGCTCCAGACATGAGAATAATAGAACGCCTGGACAGACAGCCCGAATTTACCCTGTCCCTTTCTGACTACCTGGCCCGCCAGGTTACCGAAGGACGCATTCGTACGGGACGAGCAAAGCTGATAGAACACAGGGAGCTTCTCACCACCATTGAAAAGCGCTACGGCGTTGATCCGGCAGTTATCGTCGCCATATGGGGAATGGAATCCTCCTTCGGGGCGGCCACCGGGAACTTTCCTGTGGTTCAATCCCTGGCAACCTTAAGCTGCTATGGGCGGCGACAGCCTTTTTTTCGCAACGAATTCTTCAGCGCCCTGCGCATTCTCGAACAGGGTGATGTAGCCGAAAATGAATTTCTCGGCTCCTGGGCCGGAGCCTTCGGCCAGACCCAATTTCTGCCATCAAGCTTTGAGCGCCTGGCAGTTGATCATAGCGGCGATGGGCGGCGCAATGTTATCGGCAGTGTTTCTGATGCCCTGGCATCAGCGGCGAACTATCTTAAACACGCCGGCTGGCAACCGGAAATGCCCTGGGGATTTGAGGTGATCGTGCCAACCGAACTGGAGACTTCCAACATCGAGTGGAGAGAGCGCAAACCTTTAAGTTTCTGGAAAAAGCAAGGAATCACACGCCTGGATCATACTTCCCTGATAACTGAACTCCTGCCTGAAACAGTCGAAGCAGGGCTGCTCATTGCCGAGAACAGTGATGGTCCACATTTTCTGGTGCTGACCAATTTCAACGCTCTGTACCGTTACAATCCGGCCGTCAAATACGCCCTGGCAATCGCCCATCTGGCAGAGCTTTTACATGAATAAGTTTTTTTCGATGTTGCAAACGAAGGGATGTTGCTATTTATTTAAACTGATTAGCACCAATCTTCCGCTTGTGATCCCCCCTCCTGGGGGAGAAGGTGGCTGAAAGCCGGATGAGGAGGCTTGAAATGGTCAAAACCTCCCCCTCACCCTGGCCCTTTCCCTCAGGGAGAGGGGATAAGAGATTATATCTACGGGAAATTAGCCCTAATCGGGATATTTATTATCAGCAGGCCGCAACACTCACCAAGAGGATCTGATGATTGCCCTGAAGCGAACAGTTTTCTTTGCCTTGCTGGCAACTTTATTTTTTCTGCCCCTTACGGTTCGAGCAGCAAAGCTTTACATCCAGCATGAAGCTCATCATACAGCCATTATTATCCAGGCCGATCTGGTTTATCAAAGTGCACCGGAACTTGAAACCCTTGACCTCCCTCCGGTCGACTACATCCGTTTCGGCTGGGGAGATGCTTATTATTACGGTAATTTTGACCGGCATTCCAGTGCCGGATTTTCGGCCCTCTTCCTGCCGACCTCGTCGGTGATGGAAGTAACACCGATAACAGCCCCCCGGCTGTTGCCCGGCAGAATATTAGCCATACCCGCAGGTCCGGAGCAGATCCACAACCTTATTATTGAAATCAGTGCCACTTTTTACCGGGTGTATCCTGAACAGATCTTCGAGCTCAGAAGAATGGGAATCGAAAACCGGCGCTATTATCGTGCCCACGGCAACTACCATCTGCTCAACAACTGTAATCACTGGACTGCTCGACGTCTGCGCTTTCTCGGTATCAGGGTCAACGCCCTGAACAGTATTTTTGCCGGTAGCCTGATGAAGCGAATTACAGCAACCATCAAGCCTTATGATACCCCCTCCGTTGCCACCTGTTATTAATCTCATCTTGTTACCGATCCATCCCGCTAAAGATTGTTCAGATAAATTCATGAGATATTAATAAAAAATGTTGCGCGCACAATTAGGCTGTGCTAATACTATTGAGGACAGGGGTTGTTGCGTTTATTGCTCGATCCTGACGCCCAACTGCCAAAGAGATAAAAGTTAATAGAATTTTAAGTTAGTGAGGGGCTACAACGCTACAAGGAGGAGTTCGATGAAAAACTTTCGGCTGGGGGTAAAGCTGATCGGCGGTTTCGTACTGGTTGGGCTGATCACCCTGGGAGTCGGGCTTATTGGTGTGCGCGGCATTTCCGGCCTGGGCGATAACGTCGCCGAGATCGGCGGAGAAAAACTACCGGCAGTTCAACATCTGGAAACCATGAGAGCAGGAGGGCTGGAACGTGTTGCCGGTCACCGGGCTCTGCTCAACCCACGCCTGACCCTTAGCGACCGCGCCGCTGTTTACGATAAGAACAGCCAGGCGCAAGACCTTGTTCAGCGGGCTATCGAAGCCTATCAAAAGCTGCCGCGTAGCGCACAGGAAGAAGCTCTCTGGAAGGAACTGTTGGAAGCCTGGGAGCAACGCAGAACTGCCGTAGCACGATTTATGGAACTCTCACGTGCCGTCGACAACCTGGGAATTCTTGACCCTGTCGGACTGCGCGCCGACCTCCAGCGTTTTCGTGGCGATCAGTACGAAACTGCCGTGATGGTGCTTGACTACATCCATACCGGCATGGGCTACGGCTGGAACTATGACCTTGACAACTCCCCTTTTGAACTCTGGACCGCACAATTTGAAACCGACAATGATCAGTTGCGCGACCTGATCAGGCGCGCACGAGCTACGCATGCTGAATACTATGAAGCTGTATCCGAAAACCGCGAAATGCGCCGAGCAGGAGACTCTGCCGGGGCACAGCAACACTATGAAGATGTCATTTCCCTGACGATCGAAGACACCTATGATGTCTTTTTTGCGTTACTGCAAGTTGCCGATGAAGCCGTCACTCTATATGAAGAAATGATGGCCCAACTGATGGGACCGGTACAGGTTCGGACCGACAACGCCCATCAACTGCTCGACAACTTGATTAGAGTGACCGCTGCCGGTGCCGCAGATGCGGTGGGTGCGGCAGAAAACCAGGTCACCAGGGCAACGACTTTAAGTATTGCCGGGATGATTATCGGCACCGTTCTGGCGCTGTTTTTCGGTCTGTTGCTGACCCGCAGCCTCACTCGTCCGATCGGCCAGACCCTGGAAATGATCGAAGACCTTGCCCACGGTAAACTCGGCAAACGGTTGAAAATGGATCGTCAGGATGAAATCGGCAAAATGGCTCAGGCAATGGATTCCTTTGCCGACAACCTGGAACACGAGGTACTGGAAGCTTTTGACCGTCTCGCCCACGGCGATTTCACCTTCGAAGCTGAGGGATTGATACGTGAACCACTGAGCAAAGCCAACCAAAGTCTGAATGAACTGGTTCACGAACTGCTCAAGGCAGCCAACCAGGTCGAAGCTGCCAGCTCCGAGATTTCCGGTGCCAGCCAGACCCTGTCCCAGGGTGCTACTGAATCTGCTGCTTCTTTGGAAGAAATTTCCGCTTCCATGAACGAAATAGTCGGCCAGGCACGCCAGAGTGCAAGTAACTCGAAGGAAGCTGACAACCTGGCCGGTATCGTTCAGCGGTCCGCTCAGGACGGTACTGAAAAAATGAAAGGCATGACCGAGGCTATGACCGAAATTGACAAGGCCGGTCAGGACATCTCAAAAATCATCAAAACCATTGAAGACATTGCTTTCCAGACCAACTTGCTCGCCCTCAACGCGGCCGTCGAGGCAGCCAGAGCCGGACATCATGGCAAAGGTTTTGCGGTCGTGGCCGAAGAAGTACGAAATCTCGCCGCCCGCAGCGCCAAAGCTGCGAGCGAGACAACCACGCTGATCGAAGGAACCGGCCAGAAGACCAAACGTGGCATGCAGGCGGCAGAAGAGACTGCGGCGGCGCTGAATGATATTACTGCCGGCATTACCAAGGTTACGACCCTGGTTGGCGAAATATCGACGGCAATCAACGAACAAACAGAAGGGGTCAACCAGATCAATATCGGCATAGGCCAGATTGATCAATCAACCCAGCAGAACACAGCCAGCGCTGAAGAGTGTGCCTCTGCGTCGGAGCAACTCGCCAGTCAAGCCCAGGAGCTGCGGAGCATGCTGTCGAAGTTTATCCTGACTGATGATCCAACGGACAGTGTCCGGCCTCCGGCAATAGCAAGTCGCAGCAGCGCGCCAAAGAACTCTGCAACAAAAGAATCATCACAGGGATGGGCGGAATTACCACCACCTTCTGCAGTAAAAAAAGGCGCGGACAAAAAAATTGCCCTTGATGACGACGAATTCGGCAAGTACTGATATTCCCATTTGCCCAGGATTCATTTGATCCTTTCACCCGCCACAGAAGGGGACGCAATGTCCCCTTCTGTATTTCTTCGTGTGATAAAATCATTGCATTTTCCACCTTCACCCACCAGCAATGTTGCCGGCGCCCTATTTCTGCCACAATGCCAAGCGCCAAGTTACCGTTGTGATTATTTATTTGTATCGAATGAAAATGGTCGGACCAATTGTCGCTTTATGGTTGACTTTTCATTTCACCTCCGTTAGAAAATTGATGCCTGCAAGGGTTTTTCATCCGTAATAAAATTCCATCTCTTGTTTTTGCTCATCAACATGTCTTTGTCGGCGAAGGAATTCCCTATGTCCGAAAGTCAACTGCTCGACTACATCTACGTGATCGCCTTTCTTTTCGGCGGAATCTGTATTGCCGTTGGTCCCTTGATCGTGGCAAATCTGGTCAACCCGACGTCGATTCTGAAAACGACCCTTGATCCTTATGAGTGTGGCATGGACATCTTCGGCGATGCTCAGGATATCCGCTTCCATGTCAGCTACTATCTCTATGCTCTGATTTTTGTCGCCTTTGCCGTCGATATCCTTTTTCTGTTTCCGGTGGCAACGGCGTATCATCTGGTGTCCGCCGCCCACGGACTGATCGTGCTGTTTATTTTCGTGTTTGTTCTGTCCCTGACGGTTATTTACCCGTGGGCTAAAGGAGTCTTTACATGGCCGAAGAGAAGAAAAACCTCCTGAGGATCCACACCCAGACTGAAGAAGCACGCCGACGCGAGCTTGACGGTCACCCGCCTGAGGAGCTCGATTCTATTGTGCACCTGGCATCGGTTGAGAAGGTCCTCAATTTCTGTCGTGCCAACTCCCTCTGGCCGTTGACTTTCGGCTTGTCCTGCTGCGCTATTGAGATGATGGTTGCCGGCATGGCGCGCTTCGATCTGGCCCGCTTCGGCGCCGAAGTGTTTCGCCCTTCACCGCGCCACTGTGATCTGATGATTGTCGCCGGCACAGTGAACAAGAAAATGGCTCCCGGCGTGTTGACCCTCTACGAGCAGATGGCGGCACCACGTTATGTCATCGCCCTTGGTAACTGCGCCACCTCAGGCGGGCCGTTCGCCGTAGAAGAAAACTACAATGTTATCGAAGGAATCGATCGCATTATTCCGGTAGATGTCTACGTGCCCGGCTGCCCGCCGCGCCCGGAAACGCTGTTCGAAGCAATTTTCAAGTTGCAGGAAAAGATTTCCGGCAAACGCTTCCCGATTCCTATGAACAAGATGCCCGAAGGAGTCTGACCCATGGAATCAAAAGATTCCGTTATTGCTGCCCTTAAAAAGGTTTCGGTCAAGGTTCAAGAGGTTGACTTTCGCCAACGCGGCTATGATCTCGAGATCATGCTGGAGTCAGGACAACTACGAGCCTTCGCCGAACTGCTGCGCACCGGGAATTTCTACCTCAGCTTTATTTCCGGCCTGCATCTCTCAACAGGGATCGAAGTCAGTTATCAGTTTGCCAATTACAGCTTCCCCTGCCGGCTGCTGGCTCACGTTGCCGTTGACGCCGACAACAGTCTGCCGACCATCGCCGACATTTTTCAGGGGGCCAACTGGCACGAGCGCGAAACCAAAGATTTTTATGGGGTAATCTTTCGCGATCACCCCAACCTCAAACCGTTACTGCTGGCTGAAGACATGGAAGACCTCAAACCATTACTGAAAAAAGCGCACAGCTTGAAGGATCGCGACGCCCTCACCCGCGTCGTGAAGAACGCTGAGGGCAACCCTCCCCCTGCGGTTAAAAAGGAGGATGCGTGATGACCACCATGGCTGAAAAAGGTGAGCACCGCTATGTTCTCAACATGGGGCCGCAGCACCCAAGTACCCACGGCGTTTTGCGGGTTATTCTTGAGATGGAAGGTGAATACGTCATGGATCCGCAACCGGTCCTCGGCTACGGCCACCGGATGCATGAAAAAATGGCGGAATGCCGTTCCTGGCCCAACTTCCTACCCAATGCCGCGCGCATGGATTACCTCGCCGCGCTGATCTACAACCACGGCTATGTCGGCGTGGTGGAGCGTCTTGCCGCTATTGAGGCCACGCCTCGGGCAGAGTACATCCGCGTCATCACCTCTGAACTCAATCGCCTGCAGAGTCACCTGTTGTGGCTGGGCGTACTGGTCCTCGACCTCGGTGCATTCACCCCGATCATGTATACCTTTGAAGATCGGGAAAAAATTCTCGATATCCTTGAGGATGTGACCGGCTCACGACTGACCTACTGTTATATGCGCGTTGGTGGCGTGGTACGCGATATTGACGACAAATTTATTGAGCGCACCCGCGAATACATTAAATGGCAACGTTCACGCATGCCCATGTATGACAAACTGGTGACCGGCAACATTATCTTCCGCAAACGGATTGAAGAAATCGGTGAATTCACTCCCGACATGGCCCGCCGCTATGGACTGACCGGTCCAGTGTTGCGCGGAACCGGCATACCTTATGATATCCGCCGCGCGGAGCCCTATTCAGTCTATCCGGAATTCGACTTTGATATCCCTACTGAAACCACCGGCGATTGCATGGCGTCCTATCTGGTTCGGGTTCGCGAAATCGAGCAGAGCCTGCGTATCATTGAGCAGGCCCTGGATAAACTGCCGGATGGGCCATTCATGGCCAAGGTGCCGAAAAAACTCAAACTACCGGCGGGTGACGCCTGCTATGCGGTCGAATCACCACGCGGCGAACTGGTCTACCATCTCACCGGGGATGGCAGTGACACCCCGTACCGGATGAAAATTCGTGTTCCGTCCTTTTCCAATCTGAGCCTTCTGCCTGAACTCTGTAGTGGGATGCTCCTTTCTGATCTCTGTGCCTGCATGGGCAGTCTGGATCTGGTTATCCCGGAGATCGATCGATGAGCGACGTGATGAATACCTCTCTTTTCCCTCCGGAGCTGTTACGCATTCTGTTCACTCTGGTCTGTGCCATCGTTATAGTCTTCGGCAATGCCGTTGTCATGGGATACCTGGAGCGCAAACTCGCCGGACGCTTTCAACGCCGTCCGGGTCCGATGGAAGTCGGCTGGCACGGGATTCTGCAGTTGGCCGTTGATGGCGTAAAGCTGGTCGGCAAACAATTGATCGTTCCCAAACAGGCCGATAAGGTTCTCTATCGTCTGGCACCGATCATTTCTTTTGCTCCGGCCATCATGCCACTGGTTGTCATCCCTTTCAGCCCCAAGCTTCAGGGGCGCGATTTTGACGTTGGGCTGCTCTTTATCCTCGCTGTCGTTGCAATCAACGTTCTTGCGATCCTGGTTGCCGGCTGGAGTTCGAATAATAAATATTCCCTCTTAGGGGCCATGCGTTCTGTTGCCCAGAATGTGGCCTATGAAATCCCGATGTTGCTGACCCTGCTGTCGGTTATACTGGTCACCGGCACCTTCAGCCTGCGCGGGATTGTCGAAGCGCAAAGCGGTGGGGCCTGGTTTATCTTCTTCATGCCGGTCGCCTTTCTGATCTTTTTCGCCGCGACCCTGGCCGAAACCAATCGAGCCCCCTTTGACCTGCCGGAGGCCGAAAGTGAATTGACCGCCGGCTTCATGACCGAGTTCAGCGGCATGGGCTTCAGTCTCTTTTTCATGGCTGAATACACCTACATGTTCATTGCCTGCTCCCTTACTGTTATTCTGTTTCTCGGTGGTTGGAGCGGACCGCCGTTACCCTATGGCGAGTACACTTCAGCACTCTGGTTCTTTGCCAAAGTGTACGCCCTGTTGCTGACGATGATCTGGATCCGCTGGACCTTCCCGCGGGTACGCTTTGACCAGCTACTGAATTTCTGCTGGAAGTATCTGGTTCCATTTTCCCTGGTTCACCTGCTGGTGACCGCCGTGGTGGTGAAATTATGAAAGAATATTTCGCCCTGATCTTTACCGGAGGCAAAAGCCTCATCATCGGCATGATGATCACCCTGCGCGAGCTTTTTCGTCCGGTTGTTACCGTCCAGTATCCGCGTGAAAAACTCCCCATCTCACCAAACTATCGCGGTCACACGATCCTGATTCGAGACGATGAGAAGCCGGAGAAACACCGCTGCATTTCCTGCAAGATGTGTGAACGCGAATGCCCTTCAAGTTGTATTGATCTGGCAGGAGAAAAACGTGAGGGAGTCAAGGGGATGGTGCTGGTACGCTACCAGCTTGATTTTACCAAGTGCAGCCTGTGCGGCACCTGCGTTGAGATTTGTCCGACCGATGCCCTTGATTATTCGCAGGAATATCGACATGTCGGTTTTACCCGCGAGGAATTTCATTACGACCTCCTGGCGATGGTGGAGGAAGAGAAATGACCTTGTACCGCTATCTGGCTGAAGTCATTTTCTTCGGCTTTATCGTCCTGATTCTGTTCGGCGGCCTGGTGACTGTCTGGTCACGCCTGCTGATGCACGCAGTGCTTGGACTGGCCGTTGCTTTTATCGGTGTGGCCGGTCTCTTTTTCCACCTCGGCTCCCCTTTCATGGCGATGATGCAGGTTCTGATCTACGTCGGTGCTGTCTGCGTTATGCTGGTGTTCGGGATCATGGTCGGCCATTCACCGACCCAGACCGACCAACTGCGCTGGTCGGGCAATAATTTCCTGCTCGCCTCCGGTACCTGCATCGCCGGCTTTGTTCTGCTGACCACGACTCTGATCCGCACCCAGTGGACGGCGGCGACTGAGCGCGTCGGTGATTTTTCGATGCAACATCTGGGCAATGCTTTTCTGCACGAGTTTGTTCTGGCATTCGAGCTGATTTCCGTGGTGTTGCTGATTGCTATTCTGGGCGCAATTATTATTGCCCGCCCCTCGCAAGAGAGTGATCCGTCATGATGCCCAGTGACCACCTGACAACCTACCTGATCGTTGGTGCCTTTATGCTCTTTATGGG
>SLDV01000006.1 GCA_007125165.1 Geobacteraceae bacterium
GCCATACTCTTTTGTCATGCCACAAAAGAGTATGCAGAAAAAGGCACCCATGCTCCTGGTCCGCTGACGCGGATACCGGTCAGCAAGCCGACGGCATGACGGGTCGGCAAAAACTCGGCTAGCGCCTCAAGCAGTTGCCGCCCTGTATCGTCATGCCATCATCTTCCTGACCGCTGCGTCACAATGGGGAAGGAAGATCAACGACAACTAAAAATTGACAACAGCTCATCAATGGGGTGTCAAGATTAAATTGCATTTTCAGGGGGTCTGAAGATGAGGGAAGTATCACACTGAATTCCAACCGCCACCACATCGGCATTATGCCGGTCGGTGGCGTTTTTTTCGCGCATCATCAGTTTGTGAGGAGGCTTGCGGGCCAAGAGGCGAAAGGTCGTCCTGGCGGGCGTTAGCGTTTCATCGGCCTGGCGACTTTCTTCCTAGATGCCAAACAAAATCAGTTGCCAGCGGTTTACTGGGTGTGGCCGCAGCTTACGCAGGCAAAAGCTGATTTTTCACCGGACTCCTTGATTGCTTCCGAAAACTGGTCTTTGACTGGGCTCATCTGTTTGCCGGGTTTTTTCTCGCTCTCAGGAATATTATGGTGGCCGCAATTAACACAGACAAATGCTGATTTTTCGCCGGACTCTTTGATGGCCTTGCTAAATTGATCCGTCATGATGAAACTCCTTTCTGAAGGTTGGTGGACGCGAAGCCGGTAAGATACAGCCACCGGCCGATTACGCCCGGATTCCAATTCGACAGCTGATGTTCTTGCTATTGTATCATGGAAACCAAAAAAAACAGTATGGGCTACCTGCTGACAGGGATAAGAGTGGCAGTCTAAGGGAATTTATCTGGCGGTATTCGTCCCCTGCTTCAAGCATCATTTCTGAAGCCTTTTCTCTTCTCTTGCCGGTTTATAAGGCCGTTACTCCGGCAACTGTAGTAGAATTGGTTTGAAAGAAACGACTACCTTGATATTATTCAAACAAAGAGTTCGCGAGAAAAGATACAGGTATTCGCCTTTCTTGCAACGTTCCGTAAGAAAAAACCCAAAAGAAAGGACAAAACGATGAAAGTTTTTGTCACTGGTGGAACCGGATTTGTCGGCAATGAGGTCGTGCGGCAACTGGTAGCGCAGGGGCATGAGGTTTCTGCCCTGGTGCGCTCCGGCTCGGAGGACAAACTGGCGATGGGCACATCAAGCCAGGTGCAAATCCATCCGGGAGATGTGACCCAGCCCGATAGTTTGCTGCCGGCCATGCAGGGCTGCGATGCGGTGATTCATCTGGTTGGAATTATCAGGGAAATCCCCGCCAAAGGGGTGACGTTCAAGCGCCTGCATGTTGAAGGCTCACGCCATGTCATTGATGCCGCTGTTTCCCAGGGAATCAAGCGCTTCCTGCAAATGAGCGCCAACGGCGTCCGCCTGGAAGCAACTATTGACTACCATCAGACCAAATGGCAGGCGGAACAGTTTTTGCGCGACACAGCCCTTGACTGGACCATTTTACGTCCATCCCTGATTTTTGGTCGCGGGGGTGAATTTGTCAACATGCTGGCGGATTTGATCCGTAAGCTGCCGGTTATTCCGGTCATCGGGGATGGGCAGTACCGTCTCCAGCCGGTGAGTGTTATTCAGGTTGCCGAATCGTTCGTCAAGGCCCTCACACTGCCGGAGAGCATTGGTGAAATTTATCATTTGGGCGGCTCCAAAAGTTATACCTATGACGAAATTCTCGATCTGACGGGCAAGGCTCTTGGTAAAGATAAGGTCCACAAAATTCATCAACCGGTATTTATGGTCAAACCCTTCGTTAAGCTGTTGGAGGGTTTCGAGAAGTTTCCCTTGACGCAGGATCAGTTAGCCATGCTGCTCGAAGGTAATGAATGCGATATTCACAACTGGGCGGAGACATTTTCGATCCAACCGATCTCCTATGCGGAGGGGATAGTAGCCTGTTTCAAGGAATAAAACCCCTCTGCTGATTGACGCTTGATCCTATGGAACTTTATTTATCAAGCCTGAACTGAACTGGGAGAATCTATATGTCCGATGATACTCATCTCCGTCCTCACCTGGTGGGAATCAATCATGTTGCCCTGGAAGTCGGCGATATCGAACAAGCACTTGAATTTTACGGTCAGTTTTTTCAGTTCAAGCTGCGTGGCCGCAGCGAGAATATGGCATTTATTGAGATGGGCGATCAATTTCTGGCCCTTTCTCAAAACAGTGATCGCAATCCCGATCAACACCGGCATTTCGGACTGGTCGTTGATGACCGCAGCAATCTGCGGGCACGTCTGGAGGCTCTCGATGTTGAGATGATCCCTGGAAGGGGGCTGAATTTTCGTGATCCCTGGGGGAACTATATCCAGGTTGTGGTCTACGCCGATATCCAGTTCAGCAAAACCCCCGCAGTTCTTAAAGGCATGGGCCTGGAACTAACGAAAACCCTTGACGCTCAGCAGCAGTTGCACGATAAGAACATGGGCTGATGCGTTAGTCGCTCCCAGTGCCTTTTTGCTGTAAACCCCGGGGTCACAATACACATTAATCTTCATCACTAGTGCCCGATTTTGCCGCTATTGCTTGTAGGTCACCTCCCCAATCAAACGAGGTGATGACTCATCAAAAAACCTTCGTTTTTTCTGGCTCCCACACCTGCCGGCAGCTTTAGTTGCCAGACTTCAATATTAAGTGTATATTTGTCCTAGACAAAATTAAAAACATCTGGAATATATACATGTTGATCGCTTTTAAATAACATTATTAATAAGAAAACAGGGGTTGTCTACCAATGCAGATCAGCCATGTCATCAGTGCATCGCCACAGCAGGTCTGGAATGTCCTGATTGATACCCATCAATGGCCGGTCTGGGGACCTTCGGTCAGGGCGGTAAGAAGCCCCCGGCAATATATCGCTGCCGGTATAAAGGGAAGTATCCAGACGGTCCTCGGATTCTGGGTTCCATTCGAGATTACGGACTTTGAGCACCTGCAATTCTGGAGCTGGAAGGTTGCCGGCATCCCGGCAACCGGTCACCGCCTGAATATCCTCGACCAGGATCACTGTGAGTTGATTTTCGACATGCCCTTTGCTGCCTTTCCCTATGCCCTGATCTGTCGCCAAGCGGCCAGACGCATTGGACGTCTGGCGCAGAGCTAAAAAGGATGATGCCATGAACCTGTCACAGAAAAAAGTCGCAGCAGCGCTTAAAAACATGTTTGTGGCCGATGCCCTCGCCATGCCGGTGCACTGGTTCTACAACCCGGCCGATATTGAAAAGGCCTTTCCCGGGGGTGTCACCCGCTTTGAAGCCGCTCCAGCCGTACATCCCTCATCCATCATGTCACTGCATTCAACCCGCGCTGGGGGACGCGGTAGTCAGGACAAAAACCGCCGCGAGCGTGAGATTGTCGGTGATGTGATCCTCAAAGGGAAACGTCACTTCTGGGGACAGCCGCACCAGCATTACCACCAGGGCATGCAGGCGGGCGGTAATACCCTGAACGCCCACTGTGCCAGAGTACTGATCCGGACTCTAACGGCCAACCGCGGACACTATGACAAA
The DNA here is from genome assembly GCA_007125165.1 of Geobacteraceae bacterium. GTDB lineage: Bacteria > Desulfobacterota > Desulfuromonadia > Desulfuromonadales > Geopsychrobacteraceae > Pelovirga. Next base: position 3,577 of record SLDV01000006.1, read on the forward strand.
CAACGATTTCTCGATGATTATATCGATTTTATGACCGCCTATCCGCCCAGGCATCCGGACACCTACGCCGAATCCTACCATCGTGGTTTCTTCGCCAATCTCGAAAGCGGCAAAGCCAGAGAGTTCTGCGCGGCCACAACTCACGACACCCCTTCCATCGGTGGTCTGGTGACGATTGCCCCGATTGTGTTTGCTGAGCGGTTGCGCGGGGTGTCAATAAACGCGGTGAAAGAGCATTGCCGCCAACATCTTTATTTGACCCACCCGGACGACATGCTGGCCAGGGTGTGTACTGATTACGTCCAACTGCTGGATGATCTATTGTTTCGCAACCCACAGCAGACAGGCGCAGAAATACTTGCCCGGGCAGCCAAAAGCAGCTGCGGTCTCGATCTTGAGGCCCTGATGGAGAAGTCTCTTGATGACCGGCATGTGGTTGGCAGGATGTTTTCCCCCGCCTGCTACATTACCGATTCCTGGCCAAGTGTCCTTTACCTGGCGTACAAATATGCTGCCGCCCCCAAACAGGCTCTGCTGGCAAATACCAATCTTGGTGGTGACAATGTTCACCGCGGGATTGTTCTTGGTGCCCTGCTGGGCCTGATAACTGGCGAGGTTCCCAATGGCTGGTTTGATCAGCTCACCCAGCGTCATGAAATCGACCGGGAAATAATGGCGTTACTGGCAACCTCAACGGCTGAGGTCTGAGAAGGTCAACCGGCTGTTGTTGATGATCAACCTGAATATGTACTTTTCATGATAGCGAGATACTCATGAGCGATAGTCTGGTACGGATTGACAATCTGAGTAAGAGTTTTCGTGAAGGGGAGGCTGTACGCTATATCTTTCACGATCTGAACGCCGCCATCGCGCCAGGCGAATTTGTTGTCCTGCTGGGCCGCAGCGGTTCGGGCAAGTCGACCCTGCTGAATCTGCTCAGCGGCATCGATCAACCTGATCGCGGCACCGTGATGATCGCCGGGCAGAACTTCACGACCCTGTCCGAGCGTCAGCGGACCTTGTTTCGCCGCCGCCATATCGGCTTTATCTTTCAGTTTTATAACCTGATTCCGACCCTGACGGTGCTGGAAAACCTTTTGCTGCCGCTGGAATTGATCGGTACCAGTGACAGTGTCGCCCGGCAGCAGGCACAGGCCTTGCTCGACGAGGTCGGTCTGGCTGATCGGGCCGACAGCTACCCTGATCGACTGTCCGGGGGAGAACAGCAGCGCGTTGCCGTCGCCCGGGCGCTGATTCACCGACCCCGGTTGCTGCTGGCCGATGAACCGACCGGGAACCTTGATGCCGAAACAGGTCAGCAGGTATTGAATCTGTTCACTGGGCTGGCTCAACAATACAATATGACTACGCTGATGGTGACCCATAGCCTGGAAGTGGCTCGCCTGGCCGACCGGATCCTGACTATTCGCGACGGTCAATTGTTTGAAGATACAGATATGGAGAACCGGCGATGATTCTCTGGCGGGCCGGTCTGCGTTACCTGTTGCGGCATCCCCTGCAATTGCTGTTTGCCGTGATCGGAGTCGCCCTCGGTGTGGGGGTGGTTGTTGCTATAGATCTGGCCAACAGCAGTGCCAACAAGGCGTTCAGTCTTTCTGCAGAAGCAGTTAGCGGACGCACCAGCCACCAGGTCATTGGTGGCCCAGCCGGCGTGCCGGAAGAAATCTACCGCCGGATCCGTCTCGCACCTATCCTCTTCGACAGCGCCCCGGTTATCGAAGGATTGGCGACAGTGACCCACAAACCGGGGCTGACCTTACGTATTCTTGGTCTCGATCCTTTTGCTGAAGGCCCTTTTCGCGACTATTCTCCCGGCATCGGACGTGACAGCGAGTTTAGCCGTCTGCTCACCGAACCGGGCAGTATCATGCTCAGTGCCGCCACCGCCGGTGAACTGGAGCTGCGTCCTGACATGCAAATGACGTTGCAGATTGGTGGTAAACAGCGTAGCGTCACTCTGGTAGGCCTGCTGGAGGCGCCGGATCAGCTCAGTTCACAGGCGCTGCGGAATCTGATCATCACCGATATTGCCACCGCCCAGGAGCTGCTGGAACAATTTGGCCGACTGACCCGGATCGACCTGATTCTGCCGACCGGTGCGGCTGAGGATCGGGCGCTGCAACAGCTGCAACCTTATCTGCAGCCCGGGGTTGATGTGGTCCGTGCCGATCAGCGCCGGCAGAGCATGGCGCAGATGACTCGCGCCTTTCAGCTCAACCTCAGTGCCCTGAGTATGCTGGCCCTGGTGGTCGGTATGTTTCTGATTTACAACACCATGACCTTCTCGGTGGTACAGCGCCGGCCACTGCTGGGGGCGCTGCGCACCCTCGGCGTCACCCGTCACGAAATTGTCCGCCTGGTTCTGGTGGAAGCGCTGCTGGTCGGTGCTGCCGGTACGCTGCTCGGGTTGCTCCTCGGGGTGCTGCTCGCCAATGGTCTGCTTACCCTGGTTACCCGGACCATCAACGATCTCTATTTTGTCCTCAATGTCCGCAGTCTGTCGCTGACCCCGTTGGCCCTCGCCAAAGGCTTGTTGCTCGGCCTGGGCGCTACCCTGGTGGCGGCTCTGGTTCCGGCCCTGGAAGCGGGACGCACAGCACCGCGTTCAGTTCTCTCGCGTTCGCACATCGAAGGCCGGGGGCGCCGCCTGTTGCCCTGGGCTGTGGCTGTCGGCAGTGGCCTGATGGTACTCAGCCTGATCGGATTGCTGTTGCCGGGGAACAGTATTGTCGTCGGTTTTATCTGCATGTTTATGTTGATCAGCGGCTACGCCTTGATCACTCCGGGCCTGGCGATTTGGCTGCTGAAAGGGCTGCAGGCGCCGCTTAAAACCTGCTTTGGCCTCCTTGGTAAAATGGCGGTCCGTAACCTGGTCGCCGGTCTCAGTCGCACCGGTGTCGCCACCGCGGCGCTGGTGATTGCGGTCGCCGCGACCATCGGTGTGGGGCTGATGATCAGCAGTTTCCGGGTAACGGTGGACAACTGGCTGCACAGTTATCTCAGTGCCGATATCTATATCACTACCCAGGGCGATGATTTCGATGCCGGGCGTGTGCCCCTGGAACCTGAACTGCTGGCGCGCCTGGACCAGGTTGCCGGCATCGACAGCATCACCCGCGCCCGTCACCTGCGGCTGGAGGACGCGCACGGGATCAGTGAGCTGTTTGTTGCTGAAATACCTGAAGAAAGTTTTGCCGGCTACTGGTTTGTTGACGGCGATCGTCAGCAGATTTATCGTGAGTTCAAGAACAGCCGGGCGGTGATTGTTTCGGAACCTTTTGCCTACCGGCGCGACCTCAAGCGTGGAGATGTTCTGCCCCTGCGCACCCAGCTCGGAGAACAAGAGTTTCGCATTGCCGGGGTCTTTACCGATTACGGTTCCGACCAGGGCCGGATCACGATTGCCCGCAGTCTTTACCAGCAGTACTGGTCCGCCCCACAAACAGATGCGTTGGGCATTTACCTGCAGGATACGGCTGAAACTGAGCAGCTGGTCAGACAACTGCGTAATCTGGCCGCCGATATCCAGCCATTGATGGTTTACTCCAACCGGGATTTGCGCGCGGCGTCACTGGCAACCTTTGACCGGACCTTCGCGGTGACCTCGGTGTTACGGATCCTCGCTGTACTGGTCGCTTTTGTCGGTATTCTTAATGCCCTGATGGCGATGCAGATCGAGCGCTCGCGAGAACTTGCAGTCCTGCGTGCCGGTGGCTTGACGCCGCAACAGCTCTGGCTGCTGGTCACCGGAGAAACCGGCCTGATCGGTCTGCTGGCCGGGTTGCTGGCCCTGCCCTTAGGTATTGCCCAGGCGCTGATGCTGATCCTGGTGATCAACCGCCGCTCCTTTGGCTGGAGCATGGGCATCCAGCTCGACCCTTCGATTCTGTTTCAAGCCCTGTTGCTGGCCCTGATCGCTGCCGTTCTTGCCGGTCTTTACCCGGCCTGGAGAATGGCTCAGACCCAGCCGGCACAGGCGTTGAGAGATGAATAAATGATCCGCATAAACACCTACTGGTCAATTGTTGCTGTCTGTTGCCTGGGTTTTCTGCTGGCGGCCTGTCAGGACCCGGGTCCGTCCTCCCGGGGGACCTCCGCGGGATTAAACGTGGCAGAGATCCTTGGAAGCGAAGACCATGACGGGTTTGCCCGGGCCATCCGGCCGCAAAGCTTTGAGTTCCCCCGGGATCATGGCCCCCATCACGCCTTCCGGACCGAATGGTGGTACTATACCGGCAACCTGCAGAACGATGACGGTCGCCGTTTCGGCTATCAGCTGACGTTTTTCCGCCAGGCTCTGCAACCTGACTCTGTGCCGCGCCAGTCCGCCTGGGCAAGCAATCAGGTCTATCTGGCCCACTTCGCCCTGAGCGATCCGGCGAATGATAACTTCTATTATGCTGAACGTTTCAGTCGTGCCGGGCTGGGATTGGCCGGTGCTACGGCGGAACCTTTTAATGTCTGGCTGGAAGATTGGTCAGCCGGCGGTAGCGGAGATGCCACCTTGCCGATGCAGCTTCGGGCCGATAGTGGAGAGGTTGCGATTGCGCTGGAACTTGACAGCAGCAAGCCGTTTGTCCTGCAGGGTCAGCAGGGGCTCAGCCAGAAAAGTGCCGAGCCGGGCAATGCTTCCTACTACTATTCCTTGACACGCATGCCAACGACCGGTCAGATCAGCATTGCGGGGAATAGCCACCAGGTTACCGGCAGCAGTTGGCTGGATCGCGAATGGAGTACCAGTGCTTTAGGTCCGGACCAGGTTGGCTGGGACTGGTTCAGTTTGCAGTTCGATGATGATAGGGAATTGATGTATTACCAGTTGCGCCTTAAGGATGGCCAACCCGATCCGTTAAGCAGCGGGGTGCTGGTTGCTGAAAACGGCAAGACGACACCTTTGGGTGCCGCCGATGTGCGGATCGACGTGCTTGATTACTGGACCAGCCCCCATAGTGGTGGGCGCTATCCGGCCCGCTGGCGATTACAGATTCCAGCCGCGCAACTGAACCTTGAGATTATTCCGCTGATGGCTGATCAGGAATTGCAAACCTCGGTTCGTTATTGGGAAGGTGCCGTTTTCGTCCAGGGAACCCGTGGTCAAAATACCATTCGCGGTTACGGCTATGTTGAGTTGACAGGTTATGACAAAGAGCTATAGTCAAATACGGCACCGGTCTACCGCCAATGGTGGCCGACTCTACAACCGCAGGATTTAAAACTTTAAACATGTAAAGGAGTTAACTATGGCCACTATCATTGTCATCTGTCAGATCATTATCGCCCTGGGTATCTTCAACGTTTGGTTGCTACGCTCGGCAAAAGCCACCGCCTGGCGCGGTGGTGATGCCACCAATATGAAGGATGAATTCGCCGTTTACGGCTTGCCGGAGTGGTTTATGAAGATCATCGGTGGCCTCAAATTGATCCTCGCAGTCTGTCTGCTGCTCGGTCTTTTTGTGCCGGCTCTTACTCAGCCGGCGGCGATCGGTATGGCGGCGTTGATGCTGGGAGCCATCTCGATGCATGTCAAGGTCGGCGATTCGCTCCAGAAATCGTTGCCGGCGTTCATCATGCTGTTGCTTTCGTTGTTCGTTGCTTTTGCCTGAATGTAGAAGGAAAAAACAGGGTAAACACCAGGGCAAAGGAGGATCGATTGGACAGCCTTCGGCAGCAGATCAATGACCTGCTCAGTAATCAGAATTTGGGTGTTCTGGCGACCAGCGCCAAGGGTCACCCGTATACCAGTCTGGTTGGTTTTGTCGTGACAGACCAGTTGGATGAATTGTTGTTCGCGACCCATCGGGCGACGCGCAAGTTCGGTTATCTGCAGGAAGACGCGCGGGTCTCGCTGCTGATTGATACCCGCAGCAACCAGAGCGCAGATTTTCGTGAGGCCGTCGCCTTATCTGCCGTCGGTACGGCTCGTGAAGTGCCGCCAGAGCAGCAGGAGCGCCTGCTACAGCTGTTTCTTGCCCGCCACCCCTACCTCGCTGAATTCGTGCGTTCCCCCGGTTGCGCCCTGTGTTTGATCAAGGTGCAACGTTACAGCCTGGTGCAGCGCTTTCAGGATGTCCTGGAGCTTGATTTCGATGCGCCGCATTCAACCCCTTGAGCGGCTGAGCGCCGCTGATTTACCCCGGTTCGGCGGTAAAACGCTGGCTCTGGCCGAACTGACCCGCCGCGGCTACAAGGTGCCACGGTCCCTCGCCATTCCGTGTGACTGCTACCGCGACTATCTGCAGGCGACCGGGCTGGGGGGGCGACTGGACATGGAGCTTGGCCGCAAGGCCTTTTCCCAGATGCGTTGGGAGGAACTGTGGGATGCGGCACTGCGGATCCGTAACCTGTTTCTGACGACCCCGCTGCCGCCATCCCTGGAAACGGAAATTTCCACCGCCCTCGACCGGCATTTCCCGGAGCAACCCTTGGTCATCCGTTCCTCGGCTCCCGGCGAGGATTCTGCAACCTGTTCCTTTGCCGGACTGCACGATTCCTTCGTTAATATCCGTGGCAGGAAGGAGCAGCTGCTGGCGATCCGCAAGGTCTGGGCCTCCCTCTGGTCTGATCGAGCCTTGCTCTATCGGCAGGAGCTGGGACTGAAGGTGGCCGACAGCAGTATGGCGGTGCTTATCCAGGAGTTGATCGTGGGAGAAACTTCGGGTGTCGCTTTCAGTGTCGCACCCGACAATCGCCGGCAGTTGATAGTTGAAGCCGTCCGGGGTCTCAATCAGGGGCTGGTCGACGGCAGTGTCGAACCGGACAGCTGGCAGATCGACCGGGACAGCTTGCGGACGGTCAACTACCGTGCCGCGCACAGCAGCCACAAGCTGGTCCCCCAAAATGGGCAGGTGCAGCTGGTTCCCCTCAGGCCAGCAGAACAGGGACCGGTGCTGAGCGACTCAGATCTGGCGGTTGTCGCTCGGCAGGTCCTGGCCCTTGAGCAGGATTTTTCCACCCCGCAGGATTGTGAATGGACCTGGCGTGACGGTCAGTTGATCCTGTTACAGGCGCGACCTGTTACCACCGTACCGGCGGAGGATGATCGCTTGTGGTACTTCAACCTGCACCGCAGTCTCACCAACCTCAAACAACTGCAACAACGGATTGAAACCGAGATCATGCCGGGAATGGAAGAGATAGCTGCCCGCTTCGCCCAGGTTGAGCTGACGAATCTGTCTGACGCGATGCTTGAGGAGGAAGTCAGGCAGCGGTTGCAGCAGCTTCACTATTGGGAAGAGACCTATCGACGTGACTGCATCCCCATGGCCCACGGAATTCGTCTCTTTGGGGAGTTCTATAATGATGCCCTCCAACCTCAGGATCCCTTTGAATTTCTTGAATTACTGCGGGGTGGCGAGTTGCGGGCGCTGGTACGCAATCGCAGAATGGCGGATTTAGCCAGCCGTTGGGATGGCAGGACTGACAGTTCAAGCATCGCTGAAATTGATGAGCTGGCTGCTGAGCTCGGGCTGTTGCCGGATCAGCTTGGCAGACTGTTGTTACAATTAACTGATCAGCAACAGCCGCAGGTTTCACAGCACAGAGAGGATCTAGAGGGCGCTTATCGCCGCCATTTTAACGCGACAGAATGGCCTCAGGCCGAGGAAATTCTTGCGATCGGCCGGGCCAGCTACCGCTTACGGGATGATGACAATATCAGCCTGGCACAACTGCAGCGGGAAGTAAAACGCGGGGAAATGGAAGTGCGCCGTCGTTGTCGGGCGGGGATTAAACCGGAGTTTGCCCGATTGCTGGAAGAACTGACAGATGGTAAAAACGGTTTGCGCAGCCCGTCGCCTGGTGGCGCAAAAGCAGGCGATCGTGCTGTTCGTGCCCGACAGTTACAGGGGCAGCCCGCCAGCGCCGGACTGGCGACAGCCGTTGCCCGGGTGATTCGCTCTGAACAGGACCTGGCCGACTTCAGGCGTGGCGAAATTCTCGTCTGCGATGCCATTGATCCGGTGATGACCTTTATCGTTCCCCTTGCCGCTGGCATCGTCGAACGTCGCGGCGGCATGCTGATTCATGGTGCCATCATTGCCCGCGAGTATGGCATCCCCTGTGTTTCCGGTATTGCGGGCGCCGCCGATATCATCAATAACGGTGATCTGCTGACCATCGATGGTTACCTGGGCCTGGTCTTTTTCCCCGCAACATCGGGTCGCCTGGCATCGTCCCCGCAGCCTCACCAGCTCCGTAAGGAACTGGATGACGCCGTGCGTCAGTAGCTTATGTTCAGTTGAGAGCATGGTGAAATTCTGCGATATAAGGGGAACAGGATTTGTTTCACCATGTGGATTATTACAGATCTCCCCGGATTAAATACGTTCCTTGATCAGCAGTTCGGCCATTTCATCGGCAATTTGAATGCATTGTTGAAAATCCTTCTCTTTTGGCGACGACTTGGCCTCAACGGATTCGCCGACCTGTTGCCACTTGATTTTTTCGGCAAATTTATTGAGGTTTGAAACCCCGCCGCCGCTCCAGGATGCGGTGCCGAAAATACCCAGCAGCCGGTCTTTAAGCTGCGAGTTTTCCAGCTTGTTGACCAGGGTTTCCATGGTTGGGAACAGCCCTGTGTTATAGGCACAGCTGCCAAGGATCACCCCTTTAAAACGCCAGAGGTCACTGATCAGGTAGGAAACATGGGTTTTTGAGGCATCGTAAATGCGGATA
>SLDV01000141.1 GCA_007125165.1 Geobacteraceae bacterium
CAAAGAAGAACGCTATGGCGATGCCATCCTGACCCATCTGCCGCTACGTCTGGTCAAGACTGGGGCGCTACCTGGCCTCGCCGACAAACCGCTGCTGGAGCCGCGCGGGGCCCTCTGGGTTGCCATTGAGCTCCACGGCAGGGAGGTTCAGGTTATTAATACCCACCTGGGCCTACAGCCACGTGAGCGCATGGCTCAGGTTGCGGCTTTACTCGGCACTGACTGGCTGGCTCACGAAGAATGTCGCGACCCCGTCATCCTGTGTGGTGACTTCAACGCGTTGCCTTCCTCATCGGTGTGCCGCCGAATCACCCGGCGACTCAAGGACGTGCAAACTGAATTTAAGCGTCACCGCCCCAAAGGGACATATTCCGGTCGTTTCCCGACGATGCGCATCGACCATATCTTTACCAGCCCTGGGCTTGAAGTCACCGGCATCAAGGTCCCCGCTTCGGAATTGGCGCGTAGCGCCTCCGATCATCTTCCCCTGATTGCCGAGATACGTTTCCTAAGGAGTGAATACAGATGAAAACCAGAAGTGGTGCCAAAGCCTTCCCTATCGTTTGCGTCGGTGGTTCAGCTGGTGGCCTTGATGCCTATATTCGATTATTAAAGCATCTGCCGGTCGATATGGGCGCTGCCATTGTCATCGTCAATCATTTGAGAACTGTCGCTACCCTGCTCCACAAGATTCTCCCGCACTACACGAAGATGCCGGTGGAACTGATCACGGAAAGATTGGATATCGAACCCAACCGTGTGTTCGTCATCCCGGAAAAGCGTGATTTACACGTTCTTGGTGGAGAATTTCGCCTCAAACCGATATCAAAGCCCAGGGGATGGCCCGACGTGATTACGGTTTTTATGCGTTCCCTGACAGAGAACTGGGACGGCAAGCTGATTGCTGTCATTGTTTCCGGCTTTGATGGTGACGGTGCGGCAGCGTTACAGGGCATAAAAGAGGTCGGCGGCATTACCTTTGCGCAGGAGCCCGAAACCGCCGGTGAGCCGGATATGCCTGAGACGGCAATAGCAAGCGGGTATATAGATTTTATCCTTTCCCCTCAGGACATCGCGAAAGAAATTGTCCGCATTGCCCACGAAGAGTGAAACCTTAAATCCGTGAGGAGCCTCACCCCTCTCGCCACATTCCTCATCTGCCGGAATGTGGCGGGCGGCTTGAAATCGGCAGAGCAACATCAAACCCATGGATTCATGGAAAAGGAATCGAATGGACTTAAAAAGAGGATATCCGTACTGGCCGGCGCGACCGGTGTTCGCCCGGGCCGGCACGTTCGCCGAAACTAGCGAGGGATTGCCGCACGCACAGATCGAGTGCCGACCGCATCCTCCGACAGCGCTGTCTTCCTTAGCCCGACTGGGACTCCTGTGAGTAGGAGACAAAAATCAATGTTCCGGGTTGTCGGAATCACTGTGCTGGCCACCAGCCTTATGCTGATCCTGTTGCAGAATTTCAAGACACCTGAGAAGGTATTAGAGCGTAAGGTCGAGCACCGCTACGTTATCGCCGATCCGCAGTTTCGGCGCGAGATGTCCGTCCTGCTGGGTCCGGCGATTGTGCGTGGCAATCAAGTTACTGCGTTACAAAACGGCAACGAAATATTCCCCGCGATGCTCCAGGCCATTCGCTCGGCGCAGTCGTCGATCACCTTCGAGACCTACATTTACTGGTCAGGTGACATAGGTGAAAAATTCTCACAAGCGCTATCTGCAAGAGCCCGCGCCGGCGTGCCGGTCAGTGTCATCATCGACTGGGTCGGCAGCACCAGGATGGAGCAGGCGCTGCTGGACTCCATGCAGGCCTCCGGGGTCCAGTTACATCGCTATCGACCGCTGCACTGGTACAACCTGGGCCGGATGAACAACCGCACCCATCGCAAAATACTGGTAGTCGATGGGTGCATCGGCTTCACCGGAGGGGTAGGCATCGCAGATATGTGGACTGGCGACGGTGGCGATCCCGAGCACTGGCGCGACACCCACTACCGGATTGAAGGGCCTGTCGTGGCGCAGTTGCAAGCGGCCTTCAACGACAATTGGATCAAGACCACCGGTCGCGTGCTGAACGGCCCGAGCTACTTCCCACCCCTGCAAAAGGAGGGCGAGGTCGACGCGCACGTGTTTGTTGCCTCGCCCTCCGGCGGCAGCGAGAGCATGCACCTGATGTACCTGCTGGCCATCGCTGCGGCCGAGGCGACGATCGATCTGGCAGCGTCCTACTTTGTGCCCGACAGGCTGCTGATCAAGGCCTTGATCGCTGCCCGTGATCGCGACGTTCGCGTGCGCATCCTGTTGCCCGGGCCACACATGGATTCGCTTACCGTCAAGATCGCCTCGAAGGCCGACTGGGGCGAGCTGCTGCAGGCAGGTGTGGAGATTCACGTCTATCAGCCGACCATGCTGCATACCAAGCTGCTGGTTATCGATTCCGAGTTTGTTTCGGTGGGTTCAACCAACTTCGACATACGTTCCATCCGGCTCAATGACGAAGCGAGTCTGAATATCTACGATAGCGACTTCGCCACCCGGATGACGGCGGTGTTCGAGGCCGACCTGCTGGCGGCTGAAGAGTATTCCTTTGCCAGCTGGAAGAGCCGTCCGCTGCGCGAAAAGTTTTATGAAAAGATGGTGTGGCCCATCAAATCGCAACTTTGATGGCGGCGCAAAAAATCTTGTCACCACTCGTTCGCTTCGCTCACTGGAAGCACAGTGAACAAAAGAACAAACCTGGTTTTTACAGATTTCTCAGTACCCTCAGGGGCTCAGTGGTAAATATTTATGGAAGGAAAAAAGTTAAAATCAGTCATTTTTTCGGCGCCGGGATTGCCGGCTTAAGTGCCACACATGAGCTCAAACAGCTGGGATATAGGATTCTTGATGTATACTATACTTTGACAAGTCTCCGAGCAACGGATGAGACAGGAGGTGATTTATCATGGACCCATCCATCCTGATCGTTCTGGCCATTCTTGCCGGCACCGTATTGATGCTGGTGCTTGATGTGGTGCGCATTGATGTGGTGGCCATTATCAGCATGCTGGCCCTTGCCTGGTCTGGCGTACTGGAACCACAGGAGGCCCTGTCGGGTTTTTCCAGCAACGCGGTGGTCGCCATGATGGCAGTGATGATCATGGGACGGGGCGTGGCCCGTACCGGGCTGATGGACGGCTTTTCACGTGCGGTTGTCAAGCTGGCGGGAGCACAGCAATCAAAAATTGTCAGCCTGATTTCTGTGCCGGTCGGCCTCATGTCAGGACTGATACAGAATATCGGGGCGGTTGCGTTGTTTTTGCCGGGTATTCTCGATATTGCGCGGCGCGAAAAGATCGCGCCATCCGCCATGATCATGCCCATCGGCTTTGCAGCTATTCTCGGCGGTACCCTGAGCATGGTCGGCTCGGGACCGCTGATCCTGATCAACGACCTGCTGCGCGGTGCGGAGTTGGAGCCTTATGGTTTGCTGAGTGTAACACCTGTCGGGCTGGTGCTGCTGGCTGCAGGAATCGGCTATTTTGTGTTGTTCGGGCGCTTTGTCTTGCCCAGTACGCAAACGGCTGGGCAATGCTTGACCGAGCAGGAGAAACTCGTTGAAGCCCTGCGGCTACCCCATCAGATCCGCCATTACAGGATTCCAGCTGACAGCACCTTACCGGGCAAAACTCCTGAGGAAGCAGGCGTATGGGGAGAACACCAACTCAATATCCTCGCGTTGTCCGACGACAAGCATGTGGAGTATGCCCCCTGGCGCGAGACCAGGTTTCAGGCCGGTCAGGTGCTGGCGCTGATGGGGGACGAAGATCACAGCAACAGGTTCGCCATTACCTTCGGTCTGGTGCGCGAGGAGAAAATCACAGGCTTCACCCGACTGGGAGATCCCGGCCTGGCCGGATTTGCCGAAGTGATCATTCCACCCCGTTCAACCATGATTGGCCAATCGGTCCGCAAGTATTCCCTACGCAAGCGCTATGCCGTGGAACCTGTCGTGCTGTTCAGCAAGGGAGAGGAGATTCGGGGTGATTTCTCCGATCATGAGGTGACTTCAGGCGATACCTTTATTGTCTACGGCCTGTGGGAGAAAATCAGCGAACTCAAGGAAAATCCGGATTTTGTCGTCGCCACCCCTTACGTCGCGCAGCAGAAAACCTCCTCAAAAGCTCTTTGGGCCGGCGTTTGTTTTGTCGTGGCCATCGCCCTTGCCCTTGCCGGAGCGCCCATCTCCATCACGTTTTTGACCGGGGCTATCGCGATGGTACTGATGCGGGTGCTGAGCATCCAGGATGCTTATGAGGCCATCGATTGGAAAGTAGTGTTCCTGCTGGCCGGGCTGATCCCTCTGGGGTTGGCCATGCAGAAAACGGGAACGGCGGTATTTCTGGCAGAGCACGTGATGGGCCCGATCCAAGGCGCCCACCCGGTGTTTATCCTATTGAGTGTGGCAGTACTCGCCACCGCGTTTTCGCTGCTCATCTCCAATGTTGGCGCCATTGTCGTCTTGGCACCATTGGTCATGAGTATGGCGACGATCGGCAACCTTAATCCCCGCGCCCTGGCATTGATGGCGGCGGTGTGTGCCGCGAATTCATTCATTTTGCCAACCCACCAGGTCAATGCGATGATCATGTCGGTGGGCGGTTATCGCAATGCCGATTATTTCAAAGCCGGAATCGGGTTGACGCTGATTTTTATTCTGCTGGTCGTTACCGTATTTTATTTCTTTTATCTGTGATGGCTAGCCATCGCTGAGTTTTTGCCAGGGCAACACTGCAATCTAAAGGAGAAGGGTTATGCTGCTGAAACATTTTTTTATCGAAAAGATTGCCCATAGTTCTTACCTGCTTGCCGGCACTCATAGTTGTGCAATCATTGATCCGCAACGTGATGTCGATATCTACATCAACGAGGCACGCGCGCAAGGGGTCAGGATTACCCACATCCTGCAAACCCATCTGCATGCCGACTTCATCTCCGGCCATATGGATCTGGCCAAAAAAACCGGCGCTAAAATTTATCTTGCAACATCAGCAGATTGCACCTTCGATCATGTGGCACTGGCTGAAGGTGATGTCGTTGCGTTGGAGGACATGCGCCTGCAGGTTCTGGAAACGCCGGGGCACACGCCGGAACATCTCAGCTATGTGGTGGTGGATAGCACGCGTTCAGAGAGTCCGGTGGGAGTATTTACCGGCGATACCTTGTTTGTCGGTGATGTCGGCAGACCCGATCTGTTCCCGGACATGGCACAGGAACTGGCCGGCAAACTCTATCACAGCCTGCATGACAAACTGCTGAAGCTGCCTGATCACTGTGAGGTGTATCCGGCTCATGGTGCCGGCTCCTTATGTGGCCGGGCCATGGGCGCCAAGCAACTGAGCACCATTGGTTATGAACGCAACTTCAATGCAGCGTTGCAAATTCAGGACAAGGCTGAATTCATTAAGTCGCTGACGGAGGATATGCCGCCGGCTCCCGATCATTTCAGCCGCTGCAGCGACATCAATCGCCAGGGCCCGGCACTGATCGCTGATCTACCCAGCTTGGCAGAATTGGAAGCCACAGCGTTCAACGAACGCATGGAAGATCCTGACGTTCTGGTGCTGGATGCGCGCAATTATCACGCCTTTGGTAGTCAACATATCCCGGATACCTGGCATCTGGATCTCAACGGCAATTTTCCCACCTTCGCCGGCTGGGTGCTGCCCACCGACAAGGACATTCTGCTGGTGGCCGAAGATTACGCCAAAGCCCTGGAAGCCACTTGCTGGGCGCGTCGCGTCGGAGTGGACCGGATTGTCGGCTATCTCAGCGGTAGTCTGCCGGGATGGGCAATCGCCGGTCTGCCTTCGCGGGCGGTTCGTCAGCTGTCCGTCGCAGATCTGCATGCGCGGATGCATGGTGAAGCAAACTTCCAGCTGCTTGACGTGCGAGCGCCGCAGGAGTTTGCCGACAGCCACATCGACGGGGCCCTTAACATTCCGGCCGCCGAGCTGCGGACGCGCGCCGACGAGCTGGACAAGAATCGGACTGTTCTGGTGATCTGCAGCTCGGGCAATCGTTCCAGTCTGGCGACGAGCATGCTGCTGCTGCATGGTTTTACGGCGGTCTATAACGTCGCCGGCGGCATGAGCGGCTATAGTGCGGCCGGCTATGTCGGGCAGTGCCGGGCCTGTGTAAATCCTCATGGCTCAAGGTTTTATTCTGGGCTGTCTGACATTGCAAAACAGCGGAATTAAAAGGAGGTGCGGCTAATGGACTATTTTACTGAAGTGCGCTGGTCACCCTATGTGGTGGGTATCGGCATCGGCGTGCTGAGCTGGTTCACTTTTTACTTCTCCAAAAAGCCCATTGCCTGTTCGACGACCTTTGCGCGCGCCAGTGGCATAGCTGAACGGCTGCTGCGTGGCCCGCAGGTGGAGCAGCGGCCTTATTACCAGAAGATCAAGCTCAGCTGGGGCTGGCAAGGCATGCTGGTGACCGGCATTGTTCTCGGCGCCCTTTTCTCAGCTCTGCTCTCTGGTGATTTTCGCTGGCAATGGGTGCCTGATCTCTGGGCGACTACCTTCGGTAGCAGCCCGCTGCTGCGTATCCTTGTGGCACTGCTGGGCGGCATTATTCTGGGCTTTGGCGCACGCTGGTCCGACGGCTGCACCAGCGGTCATGGCATCAGTGGCACCTTGCAGCTGGCGGTATCAAGCTGGGTTTCCGTCGTCTGCTTTTTCGTCGGGGGTGTTCTGGCGGCGCAAATCATCTTCAGGGTTATCGCTTAGGAGTGAAGACGATGATGACAAAAAAAACACAAACGAGCGTATCGACCCTGGGGACGGGATTGCTGTTCGGCATTGTCTTCGGCTTTCTGCTGCAGAAAGGCGGCGCGACCAAATATGATGTGATTATCGCCCAGCTTCTGCTCAGTGATTTCACCGTGCTGAAAATCATGCTGTCGGCGGTTGTGACAGGAATGATCGGCATCCATGCGCTGAAGGCTATGGGGTGGATCGAACTGTCCATTAAATCAGGATCCCTGGGCAAGAATATCGTCGGTGGCTTGATATTCGGCGTGGGATTTGCTGTGTTGGGCTATTGTCCCGGCACCATTGCGGGGGCCGTCGGCAATGGTTATCTGGATGCTATTGTCGGTGGTCTGGTCGGTATTGTTATCGGTAGTGGCCTGTTTGCGGCTCTTTACCCGAAGCTTAAATCCGGGATATTGGCCAAAGGGGATTTCGGTGAGCTCACCTTTCCGAAGCTCTTCAAGGTCAACGACTGGCTTGTTGTGATCCCTGCAGTCGCAGTGATTGTGCTGCTGCTGGTGTGGCTGGAAAGTAAAGGTTTGTAGTTTCCGTCCGGTAACGGTCCTTTTCCGCCGTGACGGCGTCAATCTGCGCATGTGATTGTGCGGCGTAAAGTACTACGCCTCCGCTCAAATGCTTGATTTCCTTGCCACAACGAAAAAATTCTCATTACCGGTTCGGAAACTGCGATGTGCTCATCCAGAGTTTTCGGATGCCACCAATAACCATGCGGCATTGCGCGTTGGATGACGCGGATAGCACAACTTAAAAGGAGACATCAGTGAATACGATCAATAAAGACTATGCTGCAGAACTTCTGGACCCTTGTGATCCCCCTTGCCTTTCGCTTTATCAGCCGACGCATCGGCACCATCCGGATAATCAGCAGGATCCGATCCGCTTCGGCAACCTTGTGAAGCAGCTGGAAGAGTCGCTCCTACAACAATTCCCGCAGGAAGAGATCCGGCCATTGCTGGAACCGTTCCTGGCGTTGGCTGACGACCGCGACTTCTGGAACCACACTTTTGACGGGCTGGGAGTGCTGAGCGCGAAAGATTTTTTCCGGGTTTACAAACTCCAACGGCCGGTCGCTGAATTGGCTGTGGTGGCGGATAGCTTTCATACCAAACCACTGATCCGCATCCTGCAGTCAGCCGACCGATATCAAGTGCTCGGCCTGAATCGGCACGAGATCAAACTCTTCGAGGGAAACCGTGACGCGTTGGACGAGATTCATCTGCACCGAGATGTGCCGCGCACACTGACCGCTGCGCTGGGGGAAGAATTAACCGCTCCGCACCTCACCGTCGCCTCCTATGGCGGCGCAGGGGGATTCCAGGCAGGTATGCACCATGGCCACGGGGGAGGCAGAGCTGAGGTCGATATCGATGCGGAACGCTTCTTCCGCACCGTTGACCGGGAAATCCTTAAGCACCACTCTGGGCCATCGGGCTTACCACTGATCCTGGCAGCGCTCCCTGAACATCATCATCTATTTCACCAGGTCAGCCACAATCCGCTTCTGCTGGCGGAAAGCATCGATATCCACCCGGATGCCCTGGCGTCGAGGGACGAACTCCGCCAGCGCGCCTGGCAGCTGATGGAGCCGCGCTATCTGGCGCGCCTGGCTGCACTGGTCGAGGAGTTCGGTGACGCTGGCTCCAAGGGGCTCGGTGACGAGGATGTGCACCAGGTCGCCAAGGCGACTGTGGGTGGGCGGGTGGCTACCCTGCTGATCGAGGCCCGCCGCGAAATTCCCGGTCGGATCAATACCGAAACCGGCGCCATCGAGCTTGACGATCTGGCAGACCCGGAGGTCGATGACGTGCTTGACGACCTGGCGACCTTAGCCCTGAAGATGGGTGGACAAGTCATTATCGTACCGACGGAACGGATGCCAACCAAGACCGGAATAGCTGCGATCTACCGTTATTGAGGTTAGAGCCATCCTCCATACCCAAACCCTACGAAAGGATAACTCCATGATTATTCAGGTCAACACGGATAGTAATATCGAAGGCAATAAAGACGTGGCGCAACAGATCAAGGCCGAAGTGGAAAACGGCCTGGAGCATTTCAGCGAAAAAATCACGCGGGTGGAAGTCCACCTGAGCGACGAAAACAGCGATAAGAAGTCCGGCACCAGGGACATGCGCTGCCTCCTTGAAGCGCGGCTCGCCGGGCTTAAGCCGGTCACGGTGAGCCATACGGCAGCAACTCTGGAGCAGGCCGTCGAAGGTGCGGTCGATAAGCTGAAGCGCTCCCTCGACAGCACCCTCGGGCGCCTGGGAGAACGTAACACACACAACACTTCAGGTCACCGGATCCGGGTCAGCGAAGAGAATATGTGACAAAGTAAAATAATGAAGAAACGTTCTCGGCCCGCCAAAAACGCTAGGAAGTCGCGCAGCGGCATGTGGCAGCCGCCTCGAACCCGGGGTCTTTCCTGGTCTCGACCGGCCCGACTCATCTGCGCCGCATTCCTGTGCTGCGTGATCTTTATGTTCACCGCCGTTGCTGCCCAACCTTTAGAGGGTAGCACGGACAAGTCGGTGCAGGCGCAAGCGCCTGACGGCAAACCTGAGTCTCCAGGCCGAGTTGACGTTCTACCCGTCGCCAAGGATGACGCAATCAGACAACGAATCACTGATATCCTTGAAACGACAGGCTGGTTCGGCGCACCCAGTGTCACGGTTCAGGACGGCATCGTTTTCTTACAAGGAACGACGGAAAACGATGAATCCAAGAAATGGGCCGGAGATTTAGCGAAAAATACGGAGGGCGTGGTTGCCGTCGTCAATCAAATCGCGGTGGCACCCTCCACGATTTGGGATTTCGATCCAACCTTTCAGGTGCTGAATGATTTAATCCGCAGCTTCATCCGGTTGCTGCCCCTGATCGTGGTGGCCCTGGCCGTCATCGCTATTTCGTGGCTCTGCGCCAGGTTAACGGTATACCTGTTGCGGCGCCGGCTTCTGGATCGATCCCTGAGCCCGCTGTTGCGCGAAGTACTGGTCCGGGCCGGCGGAATATTTGTCATGCTTGCCGGCCTCTACCTTGTCCTCCGTATCGCCGGACTCACGCAACTTGCTTTTACGGTGGTGGGCGGCACCGGCCTGATTGGTTTGGCGCTGGGTATCGCCTTTCGCGACATCACGGAGAATTTTCTTGCCAGCCTCTTTTTAAGCTTGCAGCAACCGTTTCGTGAGGGCGATCTGGTAGAGGTAGCAAACGTCACGGGTTTCGTTCAGCGGCTGACCTCGCGCACGACGGTGCTGACAACCCTCGACGGCAATCAGGTGCAAGTCCCCAATGCGACCGTCTTCAAGAGCACGCTGCGCAACTTCACCAGTAATCCCAAGCGCCGCGAGGATTTCATCGTTGGTATCGGCTACGACGATTCCATCTCTTTTGCTCAGGAGGTGGCTTTAAAAGTCCTCGCTGACCATCCGGCCGTTTTGCCTGAGCCCGAGCCCCTGGTGCTGGTGGACAACCTGGGAGCGTCCACGGTCGACCTGCGTATTTATTTCTGGCTCGATGGTGGTCAACACAGTTGGGCAAAAGTAAAATCATCGGTCATTCGACTCACCAAGCGAGCCTTCCAGGATGCGGAAATCTCAATGCCGGACGAGGCGCGCGAAGTCACCTTCCCTCTGGGGGTGCCGGTACGAATAATAAGAGAAACCGAAGGGGCTGTAAAACCAGGCGACTCAGCTCAGGCGAAGCCGACCAACGAACCGGAAAAAGTCGCAACCAGGGCGGAAGCCGGTCTGCAAAGTGAAGCCGCGGAAATCAAGGAACAGGCACGCCAATCCTGGACCCCGGGGGAGAATCTTTTAACCTCATCGGCGTCTGCCGATACCAGTTGAGACCACACACCGCAGGGGCAGGCCCCTGCAACAAATCTGTAAATATTTAATCACCGGATCAATGAGGTGCCGGGAGGATCGAAGATGTGGAATTACCTGAGTTTCGTCATTAAGCATCTGCGTGAGCGCCTGTGGATCAAGCCGCTCATCGTCTGTATACTGTCCATCGGCGCAGTTTTTCTTGCCAATTACATGGACACGACCGACCTCGGCCGTTCCTTGCCGGAGGTCACCAAGGATTCGACCGAAACCTTGCTCAAGATCGTCGCCTCGAGCATGTTGATGATGGCCACCTTAGCCGTGGCTTCAATGGTGGCGGCTTATGCATCGGCAAGTCGCTCTGCGACGCCGCGCTCTTTTCCACTGATCATCGCCGATGACCTGTCGCAGAATGCCCTCTCGGCGTTCATTGGCGCGTTTATCTACAGCGTGGTTGCCCTCGTCGCGCTGATGAACGGGCCATATGGTGGACCCGGCAGTCGGTTTATCCTCTTCTCCCTGACCATGCTCGTGCTCGTGCTCGTCATTATCACCTTCATCCGCTGGGTCGATGGCATCGCTCGACTCGGCCGGGTTGAATATTCGATCGACAAGGTGGAAGCGACAACCACGGAGGCCATGAGAAAACGCCAGTCAGCACCGCGCCTAGGGGGCGTCGCGACGTTCAGTCCCCCGGATGGGTGCCGCGCAGTCTTCGGAAAAACCATCGGCTACGTTCAACGGATTGATCCCGAAAAGTTACAAGCGCGGGCAGTTAAGTCGCAACTGAGAATTGTTGTGGCGGCGTTGCCTGGCACCTTTTGCACGCCCAACCGCCCTGTCGCCTGGGTCATCGGGGAAGGGACAGGCAGGGTCTCCGATCAGGACGCCAAAGAAATCGCGGCCTCGTTCGAGATTGGCGTCACAAGGGTCTTTGAACAGGATCCGCGGTTTGGACTGATCGTCCTTTCGGAGATCGCCAGCCGCGCACTTTCGCCTGCGGTCAATGATCCGGGAACCGCCATCGGCGTCACGGGCACCCTTGTCCGTCTGTTCATCATGTGGAACGAATGCGGCCGGACAGATGACGTTCCCACGGTTCAGTTCGACCGCATTGCGATACCGGAACTGTCAGTGGCAGATATGTTCGACGACGCTTTTACCGGCATCGCCCGGGACGGAGCGGGAACTGTCGAAGTTGTGGTGCGGCTGCTCAAGGCTCTTGAGTCGCTTGCCGCGGTTGAGAACTCTGCGCTGCGCGACAACGCGCTTAGGCACGCTCATCTCGCCCTGGTTCGTGCCGAGGAGGCACTGAAAATTCCCGACGATCTCGCAACCGTACGAGAGGTCGCCAGGTTTGCAGTGTGACGGGAAAGGCAATAAATCTTTTCACCACCCGCCTCACTTCGCGTACTGGAGAAACAGGGCCCGCGGATAAAATCAGGTACTTGTGAATTTCTCAGTGCATCAGTGACCCATGGGTAAATTCAATCAAGGGCTTCGCACTGAAAGGAACCGCATGTGGCCAGATCGGATTCATCACCTTCTGGTAGTTGGCGGGCCAACTGGCGCAGCGCCCCGCGCAAGCCTTCCTCTAAAACCGGATGA
>SLDV01000027.1 GCA_007125165.1 Geobacteraceae bacterium
CAACCTCTACCTGCTGGCGGAAACCTCCCTGGAACAGATCAAGCAACGCATTAGCGAACTGAAACCGGCCTTTCTGGTCATCGACTCGATCCAGACCATCTTTACCAGCAACCTTGATTCAGCCCCCGGCAGCGTCAGTCAGGTGCGTGAATGTTCCGGCCAGTTGATGATTCAGGCCAAAAGTCTCGGTCTCCCGACCTTCATTGTTGGCCATGTCACTAAAGACGGGGCTATCGCCGGCCCCCGGGTACTGGAACATATCGTCGATACCGTCCTCTATTTTGAAGGGGATCCCGGCTACCCCTATCGCATTCTGCGCACGGTGAAAAACCGCTTCGGCTCGACCAATGAAATCGGCGTGTTCGAAATGTGCGGTCAGGGGCTGCGCGAAGTCAGCAATCCTTCAGAGCTTTTTCTTGCCGAACGTCCCGATAAAAGCGCCGGCAGCGTCGTGGTACCGGCGCTGGAGGGTAGCCGCCCAATTCTGGTCGAACTGCAGGCGCTGGTTTCCGCCAGTTCCTTCGGCACCCCCCAACGGACCGCCATCGGCATCGACCACAAACGCATCGCCCTGCTCATCGCCATCCTTGAAAAAAAAGTTGAATTGTCTCTGGCCGGACAGGATATTTTTCTCAATGTTGCCGGTGGCGTGCGCCTCGGCGAGCCGGCCATCGATCTGGCAGCCATCGCCGTGCTAGCCTCCAGCCATCTCAATCGCATCATCAACCCGCAACTGGTGATCTTTGGAGAAGTCGGACTGACCGGCGAGGTCCGTGCCGTCACCCAACCGGAATTGCGGGTCAAGGAAGCGGCGCGCCTTGGTTTTACCCAATGTGTCCTGCCGCGCAAAAGTATCAAAAATCTCGACGTGCCTGACGGTATCCAGCTGATCGGTGTCGATCAGGCTGCCGAAACACTCGACATCATTTTCATTTAAGTTTGGGGAGATAATAACGTGAATGATCAACTGACCCATTTCGATAACGACGGCAAGGCGATCATGGTGGATATTACGGCCAAACCAGCCACTCACCGGCAAGCCATCGCCACCGCAGAAGTGAAGATGAAACCACAAACCCTGCAGCGAATTCTCGATCAGTCGATTCAAAAAGGCGATGTTTTCGCTGTTGCTCGTCTCGCCGGCATCATGGCCGCCAAGCAAACCGCCAGCCTCATCCCCCTGTGCCATCCATTGGCCCTGACGTCCGTTGCTGTCGACTTCGACACGGACCCTGATACCGGCACGGTTTTCATCCGCGCTACCACAACCGTGACCGGTCAGACCGGAGTCGAAATGGAAGCCCTCACTGCGGCCTCGGTTGCGGGGCTAACCGTCTACGATATGTGTAAAGCAATTGACAAGGAGATGGTAATCGGGCAGATTTGCTTGTTAAAAAAAACCGGTGGCAAAAGCGGTGCCTTTGAACGCAGTGCAGATTGAGTCTTTTTGCCGGCAAGGGAACAACCCATGAATGGTACCAGCTACAGCATCCGCAAAGGCTTTTTAATCCCCATGGGGATCACCGTCATCCTCGGTGTGGCCCTGCTGCTCATCGGCATGTACGCGCAGATGCCTTCAGGTCGACTGTATCTGCTTGCTGCATTCATGGTACCTGCTGTGCTGATTTTTATTGAAAGCAGCCGCCGGAAAGTCCATATTGGCGCCGACCGTATTCTGATGGAAAAAACCCTGGGCACAAAAGAGATCAAGTTTACCGATCTCGCCTCTGTTGATGCGGTCAGTGTACGCAAGCGGGTCTTCATCAGCCTGACGACAGAAGACACATTTATGATTATATCTAACAGCTACGAACGTTTTGACGAGCTGGTGCGCCAACTGGTTGATCTGGTCCCGGAATCGGCCATCAGCGCCGAAGCCCGGCAGATGGCAGCGGATCCGCCATTGAAGTGCAGTGACATTTTTTCCGCCTGGCTGGCTGTCGCCGTGTTGCTGCTGGTAATCGCCGCACAGCTTAGAAGCGCTTTTTAACACTCTTTATCATCAATAGCTTCTGGTCACCGCCATGACCTGAAGCAGGGGAGACACGCATGGACAAACAAACTCTGGTGGAATTCAAGGAACTACTCAACCGTCAACTTGAAGAATTACTGCAGGAAGCCGGCAAAACCGTATCTGAAATGAACGAGGAAAATGTCAACTTTGCCGATCCGACCGATCGTGCCTCCCTCGAATCAGATCGCAATTTTGAACTGCGTATTCGCGACCGTGAGCGCAAGCTGATCAGTAAAATCCGCCAGGCGCTGGAACGGATCGAAGAGGGTACCTACGGTCATTGTGAAAGCTGTGATGTCCTCATCAGCCCGGAGCGTCTCCGCGCCCGCCCGGTCACAACCCTGTGTATTGAGTGCAAAACCGAGCAGGAGCGTCTTGAGCGGATCGGCTGAAGCGCGGCGGTAACCTCAGGATTTACATGTCCGTGTCCGTCGTTGTTGATGGCCACGGTGAGCGCCGTTCCTGACCCGGGTAGTCTTCGTTGCGTCGATAATCGCGCAAACGGGGCTGATCACGGACGATGTTAACCCAACCCTCGGAGCGACGAAACTTCACTATTTTTCCTGTAGCAATCAGCACATCAAGAACATCATTGCTCACGTGCCCGGTGGTTCCATCCGGATAGATCACTTCAATCCGTTCTCGTTCCATATTATTTACTCCCGTCAGGTAGCTGGCCGGTTTCTGCCCAATCCCTGCTCGAAACGGCTTTGTTCTCAGCAGCAACTTCCGGATAGAGACAAAGCGCGTGCCGTAGCGACCAATTTTAAAATACCCTAAGCAGGCGGCAGCAGCAAAAGAAATCCGTGGGCACTACCACAAAAGGACGATTGTTTTTTTCTTCCAGCCATTGTATCTTTGATAGGTTGGATTAATAAATTATCCCACTGTAAGCTAAGCAGGAGACAGGAGACAAGAGACAAGAGACAGAATATAGAATTCAGGGGACAATCCTCAGAGTTAATATTCTATATTCTATATTCTGCATTCTATCTTCTCAGGTTTCTTATATAAGGAGGAACATCATGTTCGGACTGGGAACACAGGAACTGCTCATTATCCTGGTACTGGTAATGATCATCTTTGGCGCCGGTAAACTGCCGCAAGTCGGTAGCGCCCTCGGCAAAGGGCTGCGTAACTTCAAAAAAGGAATGAACGACGGCGAGGAAGAGATCGAAGAAGGTGAAGTCGAAGAGCTCGCCGCCAAAAAGAAAAAAGAAATCAAGGAAGAAGAAAAAGAGCAGGACAAGCACTCCTGACCTCACTACCCACTACCCACTACCCACTACCCAC
>SLDV01000016.1 GCA_007125165.1 Geobacteraceae bacterium
GCGGTAGAGCAGGTGGAGGCTCTTAAAGCCGCGGGAGAAACCAAAGGGATCGGCAGTGGTCAGATCTTTCGTTCCATGACGTCGACCGTGACTATGAACCTGAACACCCTGTTGGGGACCCGTGGTGCCAGTTGGAGCCTGAGTTCCGCTTGCTCCAGTGGTGGCCACGCTATCGGCCAGGCGGCGGATCTGATCCGCCTGGGACGGCAGGAGCGGGTAATCTGTGGCGGTGCCCAGGAGATAAACTGGCAGTCCATGTGCAGCTTTGACGGCCTCGGGGCCTTTTCCCTGCGGGTGGATGATCCTGCCGCTGCCAGTCGCCCTTTCGATGCCGAGCGCGATGGTCTGGTTCCAGGTGGCGGAGCAGCGGCAATCATCCTTGAACGCTACGATCTGGCTGAGCAGCGGGGTGCCACCATTCTGGGAGAAGTTCTTGGTTACGGTTTTTCTTCCGATGGTGAACAGCTATCGGTCCCCTCCCGTGACGGACTGGCACGGGCCATGCGGATGGCACTGGATGAGAGTGGTCTGGCTGCCGCAGAAATTGATTACCTCTGTGCCCATGCCACGTCGACACCGGCAGGAGATGCGGCCGAGGCGGAGAATATCCGTCGTGTATTTGGACAAAAAACTCCCCCGATCTCCGCCCTGAAATCCATGACTGGTCACGAATTATGGATGTCGGGGGCTTCACAGGTGGTTTATACGACCATCATGGCGCAACAGGGCTTTACCGCGCCCAACTTGAATTTTTGCAACCCCTGCGAGCAGACACAGGGGCTGAACATCATCCGTGAAACACTTCCTTGTGGTCCGAAAAAGGCACTCTGCAATTCGGCCGGGTTCGGCGGCACCAATGCCTCACTCGTGATCAGTTACGATTAATCAATGACCTACGACAGTATTATTATTGGTGCGGGTCTGTCAGGTTTGACCTGTGGGCTGTTGCTGGCAAAAAGCGGACGCAAAGTACTGATTGTTGAGCAGCACCCCGAGCCGGCTCCGGTGGTACGGGGTTTTTCTCGTCAGGGTATCTACTTTGACAGTGGTTTTCATTATGTCGGGGGAATGGGAGAAGGAGGGCCGCTCAGGCACCTGACAAAGCATCTGGGGTTGGCAGATAAGCTGGAGCTGTTCCCCTTTGCTGCTGAAGGGTTCGACTGCTTGCGGATTGAAGGCAAAGCCGATGATATGCTTCTTCCTGTCGGGTTGACCAGAATCAAGGATTGCCTTACTGGTAAATTTCCTGCGCTGAAGCTTCAGATAGAGGATTTTCTGAACGATATAGAACGGCGCTGGTGCGATTTTCCCTATCTTGATCTGGACAAAAACTTTGGCGGCAGCGACCTTAAGTCGGTACATGAACAGTCACTGGCGCAACGGTTGGAGGGTTTTTCAGCAGCACCCGGGCTGCAGACCCTGCTCTCTATGCACTCGCTGCTGTACGGTGTGAGTCCGCAGGATGCTTCCGTTACGCTCAACGCCCAGGTGGCGGGTTCCTACTACCATTCAGTGCATGGCATTGCCGGTGGTGGCCGTAGTTTGGTCAATGCCTATCTTGAACGACTTGCAGAAACAGGAACGACGCTGCGTTGTCGGGCTGAAGTGGGACGGATCATCGTTGCAGACGGCAGGGTTGCCGGAGTGCAATTGGTCGATGGTGAAATCATTTCCGCCCCGGAAGTGGTTGCGACCTGCAATCCGGCCCTGGTGCCGGCCCTGGTGCCTCCGGGGGCCTTGCGACCTGCCTATCGCAAGCGGTTGACTGATTTACAGCAGACACCGTCAGCCCTGATACTCTATGCCCGCTGTTCGGTCCCGACACCATTTTTACGCCGCAAAAATCTGTTTTTGTGCTCACAGCCGGGGATTCTAGCCGTTGCTTTGCAGAGTCGGTTGGAGGAGCGCCCCATGTATCTCGCCGGTGCCGATTATTGCCGCGATACGGGCGGTGTTAAGGGGATCATAGCTATTGTTCCGACATCTATGGATGAGGTCGCTGCGTGGAACAATGCGTCACAGCGGCGTTGTCGTCAGTATCTGGAGTGGAAAAAGCAGATGACCGGACGGCTGGTCCGCCATCTGCCGGCCGTTGTCCCCGAACTGGGAGAGCTGGAGCCCCTCGATCTGGCGACCCCCTTGACTCTGCAGGATTATTCCCGCGCTCCGCAGGGGGCCATCTACGGTGTCGGCAGATTTCTGGGGCAGCACAATCCGCAACCACAAACGCGGCTGCCGGGGCTTTATCTTTCCGGTCAGGCGGTTGGCGGACCCGGCTTGCTCGGAACGATTGTCGCCGGTTATTATACCTGTGGTACGATGACAGATCATGAGCTTTTGCGAGGAGAATTGCGCGCATGTCGTTAACCTCTGTTGCCGTCACCGGAATCGGGATCATTTCGCCGTTGGGGAACAGCTATCACACGCTGATTGAGCAGTTGCAGGGTGGACATTCCGGCATTGCCGAATTGCCGGCTCTGGCGTGTGTGGGGGGGCTGCGTTCAAGACTGGCAGCGACGGTCAGAAATGTTGACGCCAGGCAGATACCGCGAAAGTATCGACGATCCATGTCGAACATGTCGGTTTATGCCTATCTGGCCAGCCTTCAGGCCCTGGCGATGGCGGAATATCCACCGGCAGATATCCCCTCCGGTCAACTGGGGGTCATTATCGGCTCGACCCTGGGCAGTACTGCCACCAGTGAGGGTTTTTTTCAGGACTATTTCAAGGACTACAGTCTTGAACGGATGAAGTCGGGGCTCTTTTTTCAGTTGATGGGTCACTCCTGCGCCGCCAACGTGGCCCAGTCCCTGGGTGTTACCGGACGCGTCATGGCTCCCTCGGCAGCCTGCGCGACCAGTTGCCAGGCGATCGGCTATGCTTATGAGCAGATTGTGTCCGGTAAACAGCAGGCTATTCTCTGCGGCGGCGCTGATGAGCTGCATCCCTTGACGGTCGCCACATTCGACGTCCTGAATGCGGCATCGACGGCATGGAATGAGTGTCCCGATGATGCCCCGGGTCCTTTTGACCGGCGCCGTGATGGTGTCATCTGCGGCGAGGGGGGCGGGATTCTTCTCCTCGAATCATCGCAAAGTGCCCGGCGGCGCGGCGCGACCATCCTTGCTGAGGTGATCGGTTTTGCCACCAGTTCCGATACCTCCAGCATTGCCAATCCCGATGTCGGGGAAATGGAGCGGTGCATGCGCCTGGCGTTGGCCGATGCGGACTTGACAGCGGCCGACATCGATTATATCAATGCCCATGCAACGGGTACCGGACAGGGTGACATCGCCGAAGCCGAAGC